>DATENS010000263.1:0-5568 GCA_035274925.1 Pyrinomonadaceae bacterium
AGGGCGGGGACTGCCCAAAAAAGGATGCTGCTTCAATCTCTCACGGATGCTCGGGTGTCGGTCTTTGTCGAATACGTACCGGCGTTGCAGGTTGGCGGAGATTACACCTGCATTCGCGCGGTCGGAGAAGACAAGTTGTACGTAATTGTGTCAGACGTTTCTGGTCACGGAATATCCTCGTCGCTGGTGATGGCCCGGGTTGGCCCAGAAATAGAGCGCTTGGTCCAAGCCGGCGAAAACGTCGCGGCCATTGCACAAGCTCTGAACATTGTGATGACCGCGCCTCAGGCTGAAGACGAGATGTACCTCACGTTGTTCGGGTCGGAGATTGATTTCGCCTTGGAGACAATCAGCTACGTTAACTGTGGCCACCCAGCGCAATTCCTGTGGTCTGATAAGCTCAGCAGCTATGCTCGGTTGGAGTCAGAGAACCTTCCGGTTGGTCTCTTTGGACCTGACAAATTCGGCACACCGCGAACGATTACGCTCGACATTCATCCTGGTGACAAGTTGATATTGTTCACCGATGGGATGCTCGAGCTGAAACTCGAAGACGGCTCTGAGTTAGGCGAGCGGGGATTGATAAGCATGTTTCGCGAGCTTGTCGAGAAACCGAGTGAGGCCACAAAGCAAGAAATCTTCGACCGGATTAAGGCTGCGCAAACGGATCATCTGAACGACGACCTGCTCTTCATCTTCATTGACATCAAGGGGGGGTCAAGATTGCGCCAGAAGGAGGAAAATTCTCTTTCAGAACCGAGCAAAGCCACAGATCCAAATTTGTCCAGGACTTAAGGAGAGTTAAGCCATGAAGTATCAATTAAATTGGAAATGGCCTGTGGATCGTTTAGTTGCTGACGAAACGGAAGTTGAGTTTAGGTGCGGCGCGCGCTGGGGTGTGATTCTGGCTGGCGGAGACGGTACACGCTTGCAAACTCTAACCCGGAGAATCACAGGCGAAGAAACTCCCAAACAGTTCTGCCCGCTGCTTGGTCATGAGACGCTGCTGGATCAAACGAGACGCAGAGTTGCGCTATCGATCCCTCCTGAACGGACCGTGATGGTCCTTACCAAGTCACACGAACGCTTCTATGCGAACCAACTAATCGACGTGCCTGAAGAGCATTTGTTGGTCCAGCCATCCAACCAGGGAACGGCGCCTGCCATTCTTCATGCTCTATTGAGCGTCGCTAAAGAAGACCCTCACGGAGCGGTCGCGTTCTTTCCATCGGACCATTACTTTTCGGATGACGAGTCCTTGATGGCCCATATCGAGGAGGCGTTCGAAATCGTAGCTGAACATTCGGAGACAATTGTCCTGTTAGGGATCACTCCCACTGCGCCGGAGACAGGTTATGGGTGGATCGAACCAGGTAGTACCTTGCCGGGCCAGTCGCGTGGAAGCATCAACCAGGTTCGGCGCTTTTGGGAAAAACCACATCCGGAGTTGGCCCAATCACTGCTGGAGCGTGGTTGTCTGTGGAATAGCTTTCTGATGGTTGGCCGAGTGTCGGCTTTTCTTGAAATGATTCGCTGCACGCTGCCGGACCTATACGATTTGTTTGCCGCGGCGCAGGAATCGTTAGCTACTGCAAGGAAAGATCGAACACTAAGCACTTTGTATCAAAGCATCCCGTCAATCAGTTTTTCTCAGGAAGTTTTGACGAAGCGTCACGATGGGCTTGCAGTGCTTAGGGTAAGCGAAGTGGGCTGGAGCGATTGGGGAGAACCCGCGCGTGTGCTCTCGACGCTCGCCGGGCTTGGCGTGCAGATTCGATAGGTTGGCGCGGCCAGTTAGTTGTATAGGCGCCATGAGGGCGCTGAACAGAAAGGTTGTCATGAGAAAGGATTCAAGATTCATAAGCAAGAGTGTTGGGCTTTTAATGCTCGCCGTGTTGTTTGGATTCATTGAAGCGCGAGCACAGAATCGCGACCGGTATGTAGTCTCTGCCAAGGCAGGCGGTGTGAACATGGTAACGGGCGACGTGATGGTGAAGCGCCAAGGAGTAACCGACTGGGAGCCGCTTACGTCGAACGACGATTTGCGTGCCGGTGAGTCAGTGAAAACTGGTTCATACGGGCGGGCCGAGGTGTTGCTCAATCCGGGTTCGTATCTGCGTATTGCCGAGAACTCGGAGTTTGAGATGACTGATCCTTCGCTCGATTCATTGCGCATCAAGATCGTCGAAGGCAGCGCTCTCCTTGAGGTGACTGGCGCTGACGAAACAAAGACGTCGATCGAGGCCATTACGCCGCAATCGAGAATCATAATCGATCGCCGAGGTCTCTACCGCATCAATCTCACCTCAACGAACAGAACTGAACTGTTAGTGCGCAAAGGGAGGGCGATCGTCAGCGGTGATTCGACGCCGCCCACAACTGTAAAGGATGGCAAGATGGCCTCGATCAGCAGTAGCCAGTTAGTGGTAGCGAAGTTCAACAAAAAGGATCAGGACGCGTTCGACGGGTGGAGCAAGGATCGTGGAGCAGCGCTGGTCGCCGCTAACAGCCGGGTCTCGCAGGGCGAGATAGCAAGGAACTATTCGCGCTACGGCAGTGGTTGGGGACCTTGGGGCTACGGCGGCTATGGCTCCAGCTATCGTTACGGTGGTCTTTGGATTTTCGATCCCTTCATTGGGTATCACACGTTCTTCCCGTTCTATAGCGGATGGTATTCGCCTTATGGCCATCACTATCGGCACGGGTTCGGGATTTCGCCGTTCAATCACTTCGGCGGTCGCGGCGTGGGCTTTGGCGTCAGGCATGGTTTTCGTGGCCGCAGTTTCGGTCGCGCAGGCGGCGCGCATTTCGGAGGACGTCGGCGGTAAGAACCCCCATCATTATGAACAACGTCCACAAAGATCCGGTGTGCGGGATGTCGGTCCTGTCCGAGAAAGGATTGATTGTCTCCTCGCATGATCAGACTGTCTATTTGTGTTCTGAATTCTGCCGCGACAAATTTCTCGCACAACCCGAAAAGTACCTCGCGTTGCTGGTCAAACCCAGCCACGACGAAGCTAAAGAGAATCGGCGCGTTGCTTATTTCTCGATGGAGGTAGCTCTGAGCATAAACATACCGACCTATTCGGGAGGGCTCGGTGTGCTGGCGGGAGACATGTTGAAGTCCTGCGCCGATCTACGCGTGCCTGTTGTGGGAGTAACTTTGCTCTCGCGAAAAGGGTACTTTGATCAGAGACTCGACGAATGGGGCAACCAGCAGGAAGCGCCGGTGCGCTGGGCGCCTTCGCAGTTCTTGCGGCCGTTGACTGAGTCGGTTCAGGTGGAAATCGAGCAGAGGGCAGTCCAGGTTCGAGCTTGGGAAGACTGCATTATTGGCTCAACTGGTTACATAGCGCCTCTGATTTTGCTGGACACAGATGTGGAAGGAAACAGCGAGTATGACCGGGGGTTGACTGACTATCTGTATGGTGGAGACGATAAGTACCGTTTGGCGCAAGAGATCGTTTTGGGAATTGGCGGCGCCAGAATACTTAACGCTCTCGGCTACACGGGAATCGAAAGATTCCATATGAATGAGGGCCATGCCGCCCTGCTCGCGTTAGAACTGCTGAAGAGGCCGAGCGCCACGCACGCTGAAGGATTTGATTTTGATGTGGTAAGAAATCAATGCGTGTTCACGACTCACACTCCTGTGCCAGCGGGTCTCGATCAGTTCGGGTACGACTTAGTCCAGCGCGTCTTGGGAGACTTCGTGCCCATGGACGCCCTGACGATGTTAGGAGGTCATGATCGCTTGAATATGACGCTCCTGGCATTGAACCTCAGCCACTACGAAAACGGCGTGGCAAAACGGCACGAGGAAGTCTCTCGCGAGATGTTTCCCGGATATCCCATCTCGCATATTACCAATGGCGTCCATTCGCTCACCTGGACCTGTGAAAGCTTTCGGGCGCTTTACGATTCGTACATACCAGATTGGAGAAACGATCCGCCGATGCTGAGAAAAGCCATCGGCATCCCTGACGACGACGTGTGGCGCGCGCACGTTACAGCCAAAAGCCATTTGCTGGAATTCATAAGGCAGCGAACGAACCAGTCCCTCGCTGCGGATGTGTTCACTATCGGATTTGCTCGCCGCGCGACGCCCTACAAGCGGGCAGACTTGATCTTTTCCGACGTGCATCGCCTGCTCGAGGTCACGAAGCAAACCGGCCCGGTGCAGTTTGTCTTTGCCGGCAAAGCCCACCCAAAGGACTACGGTGGCAAAGACTTAATCCGGCACATCGTGAAGGTCTCTCTTCAGTTAAGCGGGCAGATTCCGATCGTTTACCTGGAGAATTACGATATGGAGATGGCCAGGCTTATCGTCTCCGGTGTTGACCTCTGGCTCAACACGCCGCAGCGGCCGCTGGAAGCCTCGGGCACATCAGGAATGAAGGCAGCGCACAACGGGGTGCCAAGTTTTAGCACGCTTGACGGCTGGTGGATCGAAGGCTGCGTTGAAGGTTTGACTGGATGGTCTATTGGCACAGCAGAAGCAGGTTCGCCTGATCCGCGACTGGCTAACGAACAGGACGCGGAAGATCTGTACCGCAAACTAAGCGACGTGATCATGCCTACCTATTATCAGGTGCACGAGCGATGGATTGAAGTGATGCGACACGTGATTGGGTTGAACGCCTCATACTTCAACACTCATCGAATGGTGCAACAGTATGTGACCAACGCGTATCTGCCCTGAAGGCCAGGCAAAACTAATTTGAGGCGCAGATTCAAATGCATGTATGGCAAGTGACGCCACAGCTTCAAAGCGAAGCCTACCGGAGAACGATCGGTGAACTGTTTACGTTGCAAACCGGCACATGGCCCATAGAATCAGGCCAATCGGTCTGGATTAAATACAGAGTTCAGCATCTTGACAATACATACGACGAAGGGAATGTTGAGGCCATTTGGCAGCAGAACGATTCAATTAACAGTTATTGGAAAGCTTATATTGGGCCATTCGCAAGAGGCGATCGGGTAACCTACGAGATATGCGGGGTCTCGACCGACAATGAGGTCAAAGGTCCCTCCGCGACGATTGAAGTCAAACCCAGAATCTATCTGGCGCTCCTCTGGCACCAGCATCAACCTGTTTATAAGGACACCTCGTCTGCGTCTCAAAAGGGTAGTTATATCCATCCGTGGGTTCGCCTGCATTCCATTCGCGACTACTACTCAATGGCGGCGCTGGTTGCTCAACATCCTGATATTCATTTGACTATAAATCTGACTCCCGCCCTGCTATGGCAAATTGAAGACTATCTCCAGAATGGGGCGACGGACTATGCTTTGGAGCTAACGGTAAAACCAGCGAAGGCTCTCACTTCTGAAGAGCGAGAACATCTCCTGGCGAAATTCTTCGATGCTCACTGGCACAATCAGATATTCCCTCATTCTCGTTACAAAGAGTTGTTCATACAGCGTGCTGAGAATCGCTCGTTTTCAACTCAGGATCTGCGTGACTTGCAGATGTGGTCCAACCTGGCTTGGTTCGGCAAAGAGTTCCGGGAAGGAGAGGTTAGGCTTGCAACAGGCGAGGTAGCATCGGTGCGTCGCTTGATC
>DATENS010000264.1:0-10823 GCA_035274925.1 Pyrinomonadaceae bacterium
GAAATTAGACGCTGGTCCGGCGTACGCCAATTTTTCCAATCGTAGGCCGGCTCAATGATCGCGCGCAGTCGGTAATAATCGGTCTGCGGAATTGGATCATAGCGGTGGTCGTGGCATTGGGCGCAACCCACGGACAAGCCAAGGAGCGACGTCGAAACGATTTTGATCGTGTCCGCGACCGCCTGGTTTCGAACCGTGTCCTGGTCCACAGCCGGCGTGGCCGTGCCATCGGCGCCCATGCGCAAAAAACCAGTGGCGATTAATAATTCGCGCAAATTCGGATCAGCGAGTGCAGCCTGCGGTTTCTCCTGAGTGACGCGCGCAAGTTCATCGCCCGCCAGTTGTTCGGTGATGAACCGATCGAATGGTTTATCGCAGTTAAACGACCGGATCACGTAGTCGCGAAATTTGTAGGCGTACGCCCGCGGGGGGTCGGCGTCACTGTAGCCATCGGAGTCGGCATAGCCCGCCACATCGAGCCAATGTCGGCCCCAACGTTCGCCGTACTGCGGCGATTCCAGCAAGCGATCGATCAACCGTTCGTAGGCATCCGGGGCGGAATCGGCGAGAAAGGTTTCAGTCTCCGCTGGCGTCGGTGGCAGACCGATCAAATCAAAGCAGGCACGCCGCAACAGTGTCACTTTTTCGGCGTCAGGCGAGAAGCCGAGTTTCTGCTTCGCGAGGGCGGTGACGAGAAATGCATCAATCGCCGTGCGCGCGCGATCTCTTGGTTTTGTCATCGGAACCTCGGGCCGGCGAATCGGCTGGAACGACCAGAATGCGCGTTCTTCTTCGGTGATGCCGCTGCCTTTGCCGATTTCGGCTGGTTCCGGGCGCGC
Source organism: Pyrinomonadaceae bacterium (assembly GCA_035274925.1). Lineage (GTDB taxonomy): Bacteria > Acidobacteriota > Blastocatellia > Pyrinomonadales > Pyrinomonadaceae > UBA11740. Next base: position 840 of record DATENS010000264.1, read on the forward strand.
GGTTTTGGCTCCGGTCGCGATCCATTCTTTAATTACCGCGACTTGCTCGCGCGTGAGCTTCTTTTCGCGCTTGGGCATTTCACCTCTATGCACCAACTCGAAAAGCAGACTCTTGTCCGGCTTGCCGGGAACAATCACTGCGCCATCATCGCCGCCCTTGAGCATCAAACGTCGCAGCCGCAAATCCAGCCCGCCTTTCAACTTTTCCCCTTCGCCATGACACTCAAAGCAATGCGCTTTGAGGATGGGACGGATGTCTTTTTCGAAGGTGGGCGCTGAAGCGCCGAATGCGGCCATGCCAACGAACAGCCACGACGGCATCACGACCCACGCCTTCATGCGTTGCGTAGAATCTCTTTCACGACGCGGCATGGTTTGCTGTCGGTGATTCGTTCTTCCTGGCCGTTGTGGTGATAAAGAAGTTTCGAATGATCGAGTCCGAAGAGATGAAGCAGGGTGGCGTGGTAATCATTTGGGCTGACGGGATTAACCACCGCTTTGTGTCCGAATTCGTCAGTCTCGCCGTAAGTAATGCCGCCCTTGATTCCGCCGCCCGCCAACCATGTGCTGAAGCCCTGCCCGTTATGGTCGCGCCCCGCCTTCTCCGTTGCGCCGTGATTTTCGGTCACGGGCAGTCGGCCAATCTCGCCGCCCCAATGCACGATTGTCGTGTCGAGCAACCCACGAGCCTTTAAATCTTTCACCAACGCGGCTGATGGCTGGTCTGTCTTACGGCAACACGTCGCAAGGTTCGACTTGATACTTTCGTGCGTGTCCCAAATCTGGCCGTTGACGAATAGTTGCACGAACCGCACGCCACGCTCGACCAACCTTCGCGCGATCAAGCAGCGCGTCCCATATTCGCGCGTGACCGGATCGTCGAGCCCATAAAGCTTCTTTGTGCCCTCGCTTTCACCGCTTAGATCGAGCGCTTCTTTGGCGGCAGTTTGCATTCTCGCGGCGAGTTCGTAACTAGCGATGCGGGCTTCGAGGTCCGATTCACCCGGATGGCGCGCGAGATGATCGCGATTCAGCCGCCTCAGGAATGAAAGATTCTGCTCTTGCAACGCACCCTTCAAGTGCGGGGGCGGTTCCAGATTCAGAATCCGGGGCTCTGTCGCGCGCACGATTGTGCCCTGGAACAGCGGTGGCATCCAGCCATTCGACCAATTACGCACGCCATCCACCGGGTGGCCACCGGGATCGGTCAACACCACATACGCAGGCAAGCTCTGGCTTTCTGATCCGAGACCGTAAGTCAGCCACGAACCGAGAGCGGGGCGGCCGGGTTGCGCTTTGCCGGTGTTCATGAACCAGATAGACGGCTCATGCCCATTTATGTCTGTGTGCATGGAGCGAATGAGCGCCACGTCATCCACGATGGTGGCGAAGTGGGGCAGCAACTCGGATACTTCGATCCCGCTCTGGCCCTGTTTCCGGAACTTCCACGGACTGCCGAACAGTTTCTTGCTCGCGCGATCGATAAAGCTGAAGGTGACTTCGCCTCCATAGTCTTCGCCGCTTCGCCGGGTCAACTCAGGTTTGGGGTCGAACAAGTCAACGTGGCTTGGTCCCCCATGCATGAACAGGGAGATCATCGCCCGCGCCTGCGGCCGCAGTAGGGTCGCTTTGGGCTTCAGGTCAAAAGATTGCGGCTGACGCGGGACATTTGGCGGCGTGGCGAGCAGATTCTCTTCGCGCAACAGCCACGCCAACGCGACACTGCCGAGGCCGAGAGCGTTGCGGGCGAGGAAACGGCGGCGAGAGTACAGCCGATCATCTAAAAAATGCAGAGGCCCGTTCATAAACCGCTATCCAAGAATGACTGAAGCACGCAAAAAAGGAAACTTCAATCGGTGAATCTATAAGAGCGCCACCGCCACTTCATAGGCGGCGGTCGGCGCAATCACAGGTTAACACTTGTCCATGAAACGCTGAGGGATACAATCCGCGGATGCGTAAAATTTTGTTGCTGGGGTTGATGTTGTCGTGCGCGGCGGCGCAAGCAGTTGGGTTGAAAACAGTTGCGGAGGGATTCACTTCGCCGACCGTGCTGGTGCCGTTGACGGACGGGTCGGGGCGGCTGTTGATTGCCGATCAGGTGGGAATCATTCACGTCCTGAACAAGGACGGGGGTGGCTTGTCTGGCCAGCCGTTTCTGGATTTGCGCAGCAAACTTGCCAAGCTGAATGACGGTTTCGACGAACGCGGTGTGCTCGGCGTGGCGCTGCATCCAAAGTTTAAAGAAAATCGGAAGTTCTACGTTTATTACAGTGCGCCCCGTCGAGCAGAAGCGCCATCCAACTTCGATCACACCAGCCACATCTCGGAATTTAAGGTGCGCGAAAACAATTTCGCGCAAGCGGACTTAACCTCCGAGCGGTTGCTGATGCAAATCGACAAGCCGCAGTTCAACCACAATTGCGGCCGGCTGCTATTCGGACCGGACGGCTTTCTTTACATCGGCGTGGGCGATGGGGGACAGGGCAACGACACCGGAATCGGCCACAGCCCCCAAGGCAACGGCCAGGATCTCACGAAACATCTCGGTAAAATCTTGCGCATCGACATCGACAAGGGTAACCCATACGGAATCCCTGGGGATAATCCGTTTCCGTCGGGCGGCGAGGCCCAGCCCGAGATTTTCGCATATGGCCTCCGCAATCCATGGGGCATTAGTTTCGATCGTGGCGGCTCGCATGAAATGTTTGCCTCCGATGTAGGCCAGGATTCCTGGGAGGAAGTCAACATCATCACCAAAGGCGGCAATTACGGCTGGCGCATTCGCGAAGGCTTCGATTGCTTCGATCCGAAAAGTCCGCTCAAACCGCCGTCGGATTGCCCAAAAGTTGGCGCTGACGGCAAGCCTTTGATCGATCCAATCCTGGTGTACAAAAATTTCAAGCGTTTTAATAACGATCCTGAAGCCAAGGGCATCAGCGTCACGGGCGGTTATGTTTATCGCGGAAAGGCCATTCCCGCCCTGGCTGGGAAATACGTCTTTGCCGACTGGTCGCGCGCCTGGGTCAGCCCCGATGGCGTTCTCTACGTGGCCAGCCGCGGTGCTGACAGGAAATGGACGATGGACACACTGCTGGGAAAGGTTGGCGCGTATGTCGTGGCGTTCGGTGAGGATGAGGAGGGCGAACTCTACGTGCTGACGACGGGCAATAATTCCATGAAGCCTAGAACGGGCAGAGTTTCAAAGCTGATACCCTAGGCCGCTTTCTTGAACAAATACGAAGTGCCGCCCCCAATCCCCATGATGATCGCGATAAAGATCGCGCTGCCCACCCAGTGCGCTATGTTGACGTGGAAAAACAGGACATTGATGAGACTGGTCAACCATGCGCCGATGGCGACTGAACCCAGATGACGCCAACGGGGCGGTGGCGCCAGGCAACCGCTGATGGTGAATGCCACCGTGCCGAGAAAGAAATTGGAAATGATGAGCGCGACCTGGCTCCGTTGCGGATCGCTATGAGCTCCTCCGGAAAAACCGATGACGAAGCCGCCGATCGCAGTGAGAACCCAGACGATGACGACATCGCGGATAATCGGGCCGATGCGCACCGGTTGTTCCGCGGGCGATGGAGGCTGAACCACTTGTAAGTGTGGCTGATCGCACGGGGGCTCAGGTTGGGGCATGGCATTCATACTTTTCGTGTGCCGCTCTTAATTCACGGCTTCTTTCTTGAAGACTTCTTTGTTGTTGTTTGCTTCGGTCAAACCTACATCGATCTTGGCGCGAAACTCGTTGTCAAACTCCTGCAGTTCCTTGAGGGGGATGGCAACCAAAGTGCCAGCGGGAACGGAATCGTCGTCACCCTTCGAAGTGATGACGCGCATCGTGATCGGCGTATTCTCATTGGCTTCAGCGATAAGTTTCTCCTGACCAGGCTCAGCCCTTAGCAAATCTCCAGCAGTCAACACGCCCGCCGAACTGCTGTCCTGAGCCCGAATCACACTAATCGTCTTCGACACGGGGAAGATGTGTTTGGGATTCCCGAGCGACGCCGTAACGTCCGGTAACACCGGATCGGTGCCTTTGCCCGCAAGTTCCGCGTATTGCTTCTTTTCCGCGATAACCTGCTCGATCTGGTCCTTCAAAGCATCTTTAGTTTCCTTGTCGATCGGCGTGGCTTTCGGATTGGGTTTGCCGGCGAACTCTTTTGCTTTGGCTTCTTCAAGTTCGGCTTTTGCGGCGCGTGCTTCGGCGCGTTCCGCTCTTGCTTCTGCAGCCGCCTGCGCGGCCTTGGCTTCGGCGATTTCTGCCGAATCCCTGGCTTGTTCGGCGGCAATCCGGGCTTTTTCCGCTTCTTCGCGCGCCAAACGGACTTCTTCGCGCGTCTGCTCGGCGCTGGCTGCTGCCGCATAGCGATCAGCCACATATCCGGCAACCAGCCAGTCCGTGATCCAAAAACAAGGTGCGGGATAAACGGGATACGGAGCCCAGTAATGCGCGTGGCAGCGGAACCAGGGCTCATTGTGCCAACCCCACGAGTACCGGAACGGGTGGTAAACAACCACTCCGGCCGGGCTATACCAATAAGGATCGTACCAGGAAGAAAATACGATCCGTGCCGGAACCACGGGTCGATACACAAACCCATAACGGCCTGGGTAATAAGTTCTTACCACCGTGGCATTATTTGCAACGCGCGCGTTGTTGTGGATGACGGTGGTATTCCTGATAATAACGTTCTGTTGCACGACTACCGTTTTGGAAACAGCTCTGCCGCTGGTGTCGCGAATAATCGTTTCGCGAGCGCGCGGTTCTCCGTTGCGATTGTAATGCACGTCAGTCGTTTCGGTGCATCCATCCTTGCGGACAACCTGAATCTTCTTTTCGCGCCCTAAATCGTATTGCGTGAGTTGTCGTGTGCCGTCTTTACGTTTTACTTCCTCCACCTCGACGCGCCCGGTCACACCTAACTGCTGCGTGCGTTGCGCCCCAGTCTTCTGTTCCACGACGGTTCTTTCCCGCACTTTGTTGGAGGGCGAAACGCGTTCGATAACGCCACCCGGTTTCTTAACTTCGGTCAGCTTGCAAGGGGGCGGTGTCGGTCGCAGCAGTTGCGTCTGCTGCGGAGTGACAGTGGTTGCGGGCTGCCGGGCATGAACCGTGGCCTCCTTATCATTTTTCGCTTTTTCCTTCTCCTTCTTGGGTTGGGGCGTCTTAGCCTCGTCGGGCGCGACCTTTGTCTTGGGATTTGAAAACTGGTCGGATGATTGATGAGCCTTGCTCTTCTCAGGTTCTGCCTTAACAGAACGATTTGGGACTGGATGCGCTTCACCCTTTTGCGGCTTGGATTCGACGCGAGGCTCAGGCGTTTTAGGTGTCTGGTTCTTTTCCGTGTGTTGCGGCTGCTGCCTGTCCTGCGATGCACTCTTGGCGGGCGCAACTGGATGGAGTTGCTGCTTCTGGGCTTGTCGCGCCTTCGCTGGTTGTTTCTGCTCTTTGTCCTTCTTTTCGGCCGCATTCGCAACGGCGAGGCGTGTGACGAGAGCCACTGCAACCGCAGCAACGCACCAGAATGATTTCGAATTGCTCATGTACAATTGCCTTTCAGCCCCCCTTGCCCCTTCCTTGCGTACTCGGCTTATCAGCCGAAAAGGTGAAGCGGTTTTCGCATCTGTGGGAGCGAATGGCTCAGAACAGGACAGTCGTGTGACGTCCGTGGGGAAAACCGTGCAATCGGTTAGCTCGCCAATGCAACCGGGGCAGGCGGGCGCTCGCCGTCATTGCGGACGAGGCCTTGAATCTGTCGTTTCACGAGCGAGGTATAATAGCCCTCCTGCTGCATTAATTGCCAATGATTGCCTGATTCGGCAATCCGGCCCTTCTTCAGCACGACGATACAATCCGCGTGAACGATGGTGGACAAGCGATGTGCAATGACGAACGTGGTCCGGCCTTGCATGAGGCGATCCAAGGCTTCCTGTACGAGCGCTTCGGATTCGGCATCAAGTGAAGAAGTCGCTTCGTCCAGAATCAGTATCGGCGGATTCTTAATTAACGCCCGAGCGATCGTGATGCGCTGACGTTCGCCCACTGAAAGCCTGCTGCCACGCTCGCCTACCATAGTCTCATATCGCTCCGGAAGTTTCATGATGAACTCATGCGCATTCGCAGCCTTGGCGGCTTCTTCGATTTCGGCGATGGATGCTTGCGGCCGACCATAAGCGATATTGTTACGGATCGTATCATTGAAGAGCAGCGGATCCTGTAGGACGACGCCAATATTTCGGCGCAGCGACTTTTGTTTGATCCTCCGCAAATCGCGGTCGTCGAGGCGAACGGCGCCTTCGACCGGATCGTAAAAGCGCATCAGCAGCGCCATCATCGTGGTCTTGCCGGATCCGCTTGGGCCGACGATGGCCAGGGTCTGACCAGGTTTCACGGCGAGACTAATGCCTTCGAGGACCGGACGGTCCGGATGCTCATAATAAAACCGCACATTATCGAAAGCGACCTGGCCCTCGACCTTCGTCAGTTCTTCGGCATCAGCCGCGTCGCCCAAATATTCCTGGCTATCGAGGATGCGGAAGATTTCATCTAGGGAGACGTAAGCTTTCTGGATCGTCTGATAAATCCCCGTAAGGCCTTGAACCGGACCGAACAATCCTCCCACGTACCCAAGAAACGCCACCAACGTGCCAACACTAATCTGGCCTTTGAGAATCAGAATACCACCGAAAGCTGTCGCCGCGATACGTGCGATCATCACGACAAGATTCGTCGCCGCGCCGAAACCGGAGTCGGTGCCTACACCGCGAATGACGATCTGATTGGCCTTCTGCACATCGCCCATGAAACGGCGCTTCTCAGAATCTTCCATCGAGAAGCTGCGGACAGTGACGATCCCGGAGAGGACCTCATTAAACCGGGAATAAATCTTCGACCATTGATCGAACAGGCTGCGCTCACGGCGGGTTTGCTCCGGGCCGGCGATGGCCGCGATCGCCGCGGGCAGCGGCGCGAAACAAACTACGAGCGCGGCGAGTTGCCAGTTCAGACGCATCATCACTACGATCGCGAGGCCCAAATACAGGACCGCGGGAAAGACGTTGAATAGGATTTGGCTGATCGCACCGATAAAGCCCTGGATGCTGCGGTCGAGCTTGGTCATGATGGCGCCCACGCCTTCGGTGCGATGAAAGCTGAGCGGCATTCGGTGCAGACGCTCGACAAGCTTTTCGAGCAACTCGTAATGCACGTTCAGGCGTGTGTGCCATGTGAGCCAGTTGGTCAGGCCGGATGCCAGTTCGCGAAAGACGCCGAGGAGTAGCAGGCCGATGACAGCGCTGGCCAGGATTTTCGCTTCCGGTTTGGTGGTGAGATTGTCAAACAAGTACTTGAGGACGAGCGGTTCGGCGGCGTTCACGCCCGCCAGCGCCAAAGTAAACAGAAGGATGACGAAAATGGCCTTGCGAAACGGTGTCGCAAAGCCAATCGCCCGCCGCAAGCGGGCAAAGCGAGCCCCATTATCCCCCAACTGACATGAGCTCATTTTCAGGTGTATCATGTCATACTTTTCGTCGCTGAACGCAAGTTCCCATTGCGGTTTTTTAACGCTTTTTACACAGCCTGCTTCTTGACAAGGAGCACCATCAAACAGGCGACGCTTCTGTGTTCTTCCTTCAAAAGCAGTTTCCAATGCTGTGGCTGTTGCGATGAAAACAATTACCATTCGGTGTTGCCCGCGTGTAGGACGATCGCCAATGGGATGAAAGTGCGGGCCGACCCTATCAGTCCGCGCGCCATGCGTTCGGTAGCGTCTCTGTCGGTTGAATGCTTCACCCTGGTTATCAGCCGGGTGCTCACCTTTGAGCTACAGAAGGATTAGAAACTGACAAGGAACAACAAATCGCCGCTTGGCAATGGGCGCTTGATACGGCGGATGCATGCGATGCGCAGCGGCGGTTTTGTAACCGAGGCCGACGCGAACCTGCCTCCGCGAGCGGCGCAGGGGCGGGCGATTAAACGTCGTTTGTACTTGAATGACTGGATCATAGTTTTCCTTTGTTTAGAATCCCGCGGAGGAGGAGGCGCCCCTTTCGGAGCGCCTCCGGTGTTCAGTCCAAAAACGCCATGTTCTGCATTGAGCGAGTCTGGGTTTCAGTATTCATGATCACCCGGTGCCAGTGAGGCAAGGTGATCACGGCATGATCGAGGTGGCGCACGGCACCCTTGGCGTAAGCGGCAGCACCGCGCTGCATCACACGCCAAGCCCACTTTGAAGCAGAGGGCTTGGATTCAATGAGCTTGCGATACTGACCTTCAGCAACGCCGTTAGGATGCTTATCGCACACATAGACCTTAGTTCCACCGTACCGATAGAGTTGCTCTATCCAATGCGGTTTTCCTGAGCCGCGCCGGATCGGTTCATTGTGGAGGACCAATTTGGGATCAACCACCAACTCGGGCTCAGGTATGAAGAACCATTCGCCCTGGCGGCGAAAGGCGCGGTTGTTGCGCGCCTGGCGTTGACGCGCGGTAAGACCGTGAGTAGCCTGAGCTTGCAGGACCTCCCGCGGCTTGAGCGCTTCCTTCGCCTGGTCGACACTCGACGCCCCTCCCGGAACGGCAGCAACGAACCACGCGCGTTCATCGTGGCCGCAGAGAAATCGGTCGAGCCGTTTTTCTGCACCAGATCTGCGAACGAGCAGGAGCAAATGCCGCTGTTCAGGCTTGGCTTGCAGCACGATCAGATCGAGGCGCGCGTTCAGCATCTCGCGAACGCGAAGTTCGAAGAACTGCCCGTCCTTGTCGTGCTGAATGTCGATAGCATAATCGGACGAGTTTCGCCAACGAACAGGTATCTGGCTGATCTTCAGCCGGGCACCGATGCTGGCAAACTTCTTTTCAATAGCATTCGCATTCATATTTGTTTGTCTTGGGACCATCGCGTGAAGGGCGAAACGTGCGCCCTTTCATCGATGGTCGGATTCGAATGATTCGGTCTGGCTTATAGCTCTTGCGAAAGAGCAGTTGGCTTTGGTAACGAAGGATCGGCTTCATGGATTTCCTTTGGTTAATGGTTAAATGACGGATGGGTGAAAAGCTTGTGCCCGAATTCAGAAAGGCACGCCCCGCCCGCGCGCACAGAGCGAGCGGGGCTGTAGATACGAAGCTGCACCACTCCCGAGGTGAGGCTTCGGAGAGATTCTTTCGGTTCAGGGTTCCTGGTTCAGCAGTTTAGCGTTTCGAAAAACGAGCGACGCAGCCTGAACCGTAAATTACAGAGTGGAAGTGCTAGTAACGTTCCAGTGGGTGCGCTTGTGGATTACTGAAGACAGCTACCGGCAGGCAACTGGATCACTGGCTCTGGAAAGTAAGAGTAATAAATTAAAGCGCGTAGCGCGCACATCGGCGCGCCACGCCTTGCCATTGCAACAAAGAACAAACACCATCACATCCCAGCACGTTCGTGCGGCGGGTTGTGGCCACAGGTATTTCACGGTGGACCTTTCGGTGTTTGGGGCACACCTCCCACGAAGCCCTTAGACTGTAGAGTCTGGGATTTTGCGTTTGGCGCATACTGCCGCGCCAAGCTATCGATCCCGAATTCAAAATCTGTCGTCGTTGCCTTTCGTTATGTTTATAAAACAAAAAACCCTGCTTACTTTCGGTAAGCAGGGTTGAGAAATCGTTACTTTATATCTTCACCTGCCTACCCGGATACTATCCACACACATGGCCGGTTCCTGGCCGGGTTTGATGGATAGCCCAAGGCTAAACACCCAACCTTGGTTCGCCCAGTTATGGCGCGTCGCGTGTGCGACCGTCACTCTTGGCCAACTCAAGGTTAATATGTCTAAACAGGTCTTCATTTTCCGCACGGCACTTATATACAAATTATAATATTCTGTCCACTAATATATTTGCGGTAAGCAGTATTCAAATTCGTAATATCCAGATAGGATGATGATCACCGGTGAAAGTGACTTATTACCCACGCCATCAGGAACAGCGCAACC
>DATENS010000265.1:0-25115 GCA_035274925.1 Pyrinomonadaceae bacterium
ATTCCATGTTTCGATCAAGGTTTATTTCGATTTTCGCAATCTTCCTTTGCGTGCTGTGCGCGTCACCTCAAACGTCTGCTCAGAACACCGTACGCACCCCTTCCGACGTCGTGCGTGAATTCTACAAGGCGATGCGCGAGAAGCGATTCAAAGAGGCTTTCGCTCTTACCATTTACAAATCAGCGGTGGAAGGGCTGAGCGCCGATGAGATGGAAGATCTGCGGCCGGGTTTTGAAGAGAAGGCCGCCCAGATTCCTGCGGCCGTGGAGATTGTGAACGAGCAAGTCAACGGAAACATCGCGATCGTCTTTGTCAGAATTCCGGTCACTGACACTACTCCGCAAGTCACGTCCGAACCGGTAAACCTCCTTAATTCGGGTGGTACCTGGATTATCGGATCGCAGCCAGATCTGGAGGCGGTAAAGAAAGGTGGCCGGCGATATTTTCTTGATGCGTTGATCGCGGAACACGAGGGTGACGTGGAAGACTTGCTGAAACGCATGGTCGTCCTCGAGGGAATCTACAGCCAGCAGCACGGAGGGAGTTATGGTGAGCTGTCCGCGCTGATCAGCGGCGGCATGCTTTCCGCGGATGCGGTCGATCCCAAACTAAGCGGATACAACTTTCGCATCACTCTGGGAAAAGACGGCAAGAGCTATGTAGCCGGCGCCGAGCCTCTCCGCTATGGGCGCACCGGTAAACTTTCTTTCTGGATGGATCACACCGGAGTAATTAAAAGCGCTGATACAGGTGGCAAGCCACTTAAGCCATAGACCAGGATCCTCCCCTCGCGGGAAACACATGCTCTTATCCAAACTAAGCCGAGCCGTTTGGTCGCGCGCCCTTGCGCTGAGCCTGTCGCTGGCTTGTGCTTCATTGGCATTCGCGCAGAAGAACGAACCTGACGACGTCATAAAAGTAAACACCGATCTGGTGGTGCTCGATGCGCAAGTAGTCGACAAGAAGACCGGCAAGGCCTTCGGTACTCTACAAAAACAAGATTTTGAAATCTATGAAGAGAATGTGCGGCAGCAACTCGTTTACTTCAGCCAGGACCAATTGCCGCTCTCAATTCTGCTACTGCTGGATGTGAGCAGAAGCGTGCGTTCGATCATCGGGCAAATCGGCGAGGGCGCAAATAATGCTCTGCGGCACTTGAAACCCGAGGACGAAGTAGCAGTCATGGCTTTCGCAGACCACCCGAAACTCATCCAGGGTTTTAGCAAGGATCGCAGACTCGTCGCGGAAAAGATTTTGGAAGCCAGCGAATCGCGCCTGGGCGACGCAACTTTTCTGGATCCAGCTTTGTGGGGAGCCGCGCAGGAAATGTCGAAAGCAACGAACCCAGCCAATCGCCGCGCGGTTATTGTCGTCACTGACAACGTGGCCCTGCCGGTAGGACCACACGGCATCCGGGGAGTCATAAAGGAACTCCTCGAAGCTGGCATCGTCGTTTATGGCCTGCGAGTGCGCGGCACGTTTGCCAAAATATTCAACGTGGTCACGTTGGGAAAAGTCCGCGGCGTCGATGTATTTGTGGAAGAGACTGGCGGCGAACTGCTGGGCGCTGATCGAAGTGAAGTGGATTCAAAGCTGGGCGAAATGTTTATGCGTCTGCGGACGCGCTATACGCTCGGTTATCGGCCTCCAGAGTCAAACCAGGAAGGGGCGTTTCGTCGCATTAAAGTGCAACTTTCGCCGGCCATCCTCAAGAACAATAAGAAGCTGGTCGTGCGCGCGCGACGTGGCTATTACTTCCGAAAGAAACGCGGAAGCTGAATCGATCATCCGCAGCGAAATCTGCGGATGACTCTAGGTCTCGGCCGGCACGGCTACGCTCTGCGCCAGTTTCTTACGCCGTCGTCCGTTTATTGTTCCGTGCACAGTCATCACCACTGGGGTGAGCATGTAGGTCATTCCCGAGACACCCGCCAACCGTCCGCCGCCAATAACCGCCAGCGCCACCGAAACCGCGCCGATGCCGACATTCAGCAAGCTCTCGCGAACATCGGTGCGCGTATCAAAGACCTCCAGCGTATTGAGTTCGAGTTGCGCGCGCTTGCGATAAGCCCGCCAGTAAAGCAGAGCGAAGACTCCGAAAACCGCGATGTAGCCCGCGCCGAAAATGATCATTAACTTCGCGACCTGATCGCCGTTCTCAACCATCGCTTCGACGGTGCCATTGGGCAGACGCACTTCGGCGTGACCGCCAGTGAAGATGTTAACCAGGAACGAGAAGACGAATTTCAGCGGATAGACATAGAAGAGCACGACAAACAGGAGCATCGCGTTGAGGATCAACGTGACGTTATCCTGCAGGCCATATCGCCGGAAGAACTTGTATTGGTTGAACCACACCACGAAGAGCAGCGTGAAGCAGATCGCGAAGGCGCCAAAGCCGCGCATCACATGCACTAGCTCATCAAAGGTCTTGGGCACTTCCAGCGAAACAACCAACAAGGTCACCGCAAAGGCAAACACCGCGTCACTGAGAGCCTCAATGCGTGAGATCTCGTGACTGCGCCAGCGGAACTTGAGTGGGTCCCCGGCGCCGTCATCCATCAATTTTTCTCGAATCATATTTTCGGTTGCAGAAAGAGAAGCAGTTGCGGGCGAGAGAATACTACACGCAATTGCGGCTGGCTACTTGTTGTTTTCGTTCCCCCGACCTGACGCTCGGGGCTATTTCATGACAGCCCTTTGGGCCTTTCACTGTCCCCCGGCCAGTGCCGCCTGGATCACTCGTTCCAACTCCTCCGTGCGCTCTTCACTGAAGCCGACATAGCGTTTGACCACGTTCCCTTGCCGGTCGAGCACGAAGGTTTGCGGAATGCTTTCATTCAGGCCCATGTAATCATCCACCAGTTGTTCGTCTGGATAGACGAGCGGGAATTGAATTCCGAATTCCCTCGCGAACGCGGGCACCTCGGCGCGATCGTCGTCGCCGCCGACATTCAATCCGATCACTTGAAGTCCTTTTGCTTCGTATCGCTGTTGCAAAGCAACCAGGTGCGGCGTCTCCTGGCGGCATGGATCGCACCAGGTCGCATAGAAATCCAACAGCACGACCTTGCCTTTGTAATCAGCGAGCGAGCCGCGCTGGCCACTCTCCAGACTCCATCCGCCGGTAGAAGGCTTGATCTGACGATTGCACGCCGCCGCAACCGCCAGTAGCAGAAAACAAGCCGTGGTCGCCGCGATCTTAATTTGCCTGTTCGGAATCATTATCTTCAATGACCGGGGGTTGGTCGGCGATTTCACTGGGATTAATCTGCCGGCCCGGCACCCGGTATTCCTCGTCAGTCCAGCGGCTAAAGTCGATCAGTTGGCAGCGCTCAGAACAGAACGGCCGCCAGGCGTTGTCGCGCCATTCAACGGGTTTGCCACATGTGGGACATTTCGGCATAAAAAGCGGGGGGAAGCCCGACCGCCAGGGAGGGTGCAGTTTCCATGAACCCGCCAGCGATGGTTGGCGTAGAATAATCGAGGAGTACGCGCACAAGCAATTTACACTCTTGGTAAGAGACGTTAATTACGATGACTGATTACAAGGAAAAGCTGGATGACCTGCAACGCGCCGCCAAACGAAAGGCGCGCGAATTGGATGAAAGGCTCGGCGTGTCCGACAAGCTCGAGGACACCGCACGCGTCGCCGGCGATGCCGCCCGTCGCGGCGCCAAGTCGATTGCCGAAGGCGCCGGGCAGTTGCGCGCCGAAGCCGAACGGATCGCCGATGATCCACAAGTGCGCCGTGCCGCCGACGAAGCGAAGCGGCGTGCGAAGGATGCCGGCCGTACGGTTCGCGACGCTGCCGGCGACGCCGGGAAAATCATTCGCGACAAGGCCGGCCCAGTCGGCGAAAAAGCAGAAAAGAGTTTTCACGACGCAGTCAATTATGCGACCACCGCCACGAAAGTCGCGGGCACAGGGTTGCGCGCGACCAAAGCCACTGCGGCGGCCACTGCCGGACTGGCAAAGGCCAAAGATTGGATCAAAGAGAATCCGGGCAAAGCAGCCGTGGTTTCGTTCTCACTCGTGCTCGGGATTCGCGCCGGCGCGGCGTTTCCGGGAATCGATGCCGTGCTGCTGGGTGGTCATCCGCACTGGCTGACACACTCGGCGCTCCCGGTGTGGGGATTGAAGAAGGCTTACGACAAGTTTGATGAGTATCTGAAAAAGCAGGAAGCGCTGATTGCCGCGGGCCAAATGGATGAGGCTGAGCGCGAGCGAGTTGAGTTTCAGCGCAAAGCCGCCAAATACGTGGGCGCGCCGCTGCTCGGCGCATTCAGTTGCGCTGCGGGCGCGGTGATGATTGCGCAGATCGGTTCACCCACCGGGGTAGTTGGCGCGCCGATCAGCTGGCTGCTGGGCGGCAGTCCATTTCTTGACGGCGTGTGGCTGTTCGCTAACGGCGTGATCTGTTTCCACCAGGGCTACAAATTCTTCATGATCGCGCTCGCGGATCAGGATGATGTGAAGAAGGTGGTAAGGGAGATTAAAGGCTTGTTGCCGGCGGCCTCCGTATGACTGTCCTCAGTTCATGATGGCGATCAAGGTTCCATCGGTTCGTAATCACGGAGACTCCAATGTAGAGCCTTTCGAGATATATTTTCAAAGATGGCCGAAGGCACTATCTAACTTTCCCCCGTGCGTCATTAAGAACTGGGTTCACCGACATTGGAGAGAGTTCAGTGCCTGGCTGAAATTCGACTTAGAAACTTTTGAATTCAAATCGGCCCAATTTTCAAATCCGGAGATAATGGCGATTGGACACTTCGACGACTGGTTTCGAACACTCGACTACTGGGGGGACGATCTCTTCAAAGACGAACTACGACGAAGTACTTGGCTAGCGTCGTTCATGCTCAAATATGGTACTAGTCCTGCGCCCATTATAGTTGCTATCAACGCTGACCAGGTAAAGCACCCGCTGGGTGGATTTCTTAAGACGCCATCACACTTGATTGAAGGACATATGCGCCTTGCTTATTTACGCGGCATGATCCGTCACAATCACCCGACCTTGAAGGATTCTCACGCAGTCTGGCAACTCTATTTACCAGTTTCCAAATCAGCGTCGAACTGACCGAGTTTAATAGCGTCATCTGGAGGTGTGAGATACGCCTGATAATCCATCAGGCTGTGAGTATCCCAGAATTTGCCCGCCTGCTCTTCAGTCTCAAACGAATCGGGTAACGAATCGATTTTCTTATTTTGATCTTTCATCGCGCAGATTGCGTTAACTACTCAGTACCCTAAACCCGGCCTGCTCAAAATCCCGGTCAAACGTTAACACTTGATTGACCTCAGCCTCGCGCATCACCACGAATGAGATGCAATCGACCAAGCCCCATGTCTTGTCGGCATAGTTTTCGTAAACGGCGAGACCATTGTTGAGAAGCTTCAAGTCAATTTCAGCAACCTCAACCCTCGTCGAACCTGCGAGAACCCTGATTACATTCACAGCTTCTGCCCTAAAATCCTTTGCTAGCGCATTGCCGATTTCAAAAAGCACTGCACTGGTTGTTAACAACGCGGAATTCTCGAAACTGTACGATAGCGCTTGCGCCTGACCGTGGTATTGATCTCTATCGTTTATCAGGGCGATAACAAAGGAAGTATCCAGGAAAATTCTATCGGGCATGGGAGTCGTCTGGGTTGTAGAGGTCTGCTTGGGTCGAAAAATCAGGCGAGGCTGAAATCCTAATCCGTCGGAGCGCGGCCATCACATTCTGGTTCGATGCTTCAGCTTGTGGGCGCGTTTCGATTTCCTTGATTAGCTGGTAAAGCTCGTCCAGATACTTGTCCGGTACCTTCCGCACTTCGTTCAGGATTTCTTCTCTCGTTACCATAATAGTCTCGCCTCGACCCAGAATATACTTCCTTGGGTTTTCGAGCACAAGGTCTTGTCTGGAAAACATCCAATTGAGCGCAACCCTGTCGGACATCTTATGTGATAGTAATCGGGAACGGCAGAAAGCACAGCGCAAAGACTATTACCGTGACTATGCCCACGATGATTCTCCGAACTCCGAGTGGCTCCATCTGTTGCGGCTCGGGATGGCGCACGCGCAACATCACCGCCAGCAAGACTACATAAACAAAGCCGCTCGGGCTGCCATGCCACATCCAGCCTAAAATCGAGGTTGCCGCCATCGCGACAAATGCCACGACGCCAATCCAGTGATGAACCGTCCGGCCAAAAACTGAAAACGTTCCGTGACCGCCATCGAGCTGGCCCACCGGCATCAGATTGAGCGCAGTGACCAAAGCGCCGAACCAGGCCGCGAGATAGAACGAATTCACCTGGCCGTTCTCCAAATTCATTTTGAATGCGCGCGCGATTAGACGAAAAAGCATGGATCGTGAAACAGCCATCCGCCCGATTGCATCGACGACGGATCCACTGGTTTCAATATCAATACACCGGCGATCGCAATCGGAATCAGCACGATAAATCCCGCCAACGGCCCCGCCAATCCAATATCAAAAAGAGCGCGACGCGAGGGCACCGGCGACTTCATTCTGATGAAGGCCCCAAAGGTTCCGGGCATCAGCAGTGGCGGTTGAGGAATGAAAAAGGGCAGCGTTGCATCCACGCCATAATGACGACAAAGCAGGTAATGGCCGGATTCATGCGAAGCCAGGATCGCCAATAACGATCCGGAAAAGATTAGCCCCTGTGCCAGCAAGTGAGGATGAGCAAACGAATATCGCACCAACTCGATCACGGTGTGGACGTAGTACCAGGGAATCAGCCAAAGGCTTCCGCCAAACTCGCCCGTTTCTGCGGCCACTGCGTTCGCTTCCGGGGGAGTCATGATGATGCCGCAAATCGTGGTAGTGACAATGGTTGCGACTAACAGTGCCGCGTGCAGTAACCATTGGCGGCCGGTTGGCTTTGGGTAACGGTGCGGAAGTCTGTCGGCGTTCGAAGTCACAGTGTGAGTTCTTTTGCGATTTGAGTATGTTAACGGCCCGACCGAAGAGTTTCGAGCCACACAAAAGTGCCGTTAGGCACGCGATGTTTATAGAACAACCTTCTTTTAACTATAAACATTGGGCGCCTAACGGCGCTTGCAACTAGAACATGCAATAACGGATTGCGCGGCGTCCTTACGTATCCGCCAGTCCTTCCTCGTGCGCCTGCAATTCTTTGCCGGGCTTAAACCGAATGGTCTTGCCGGAAGGAATCGCCACCTCTTCTCCGGTGCGCGGATTCCGTCCGATGCCGCGTTTGCGCGGCTTGACCACAAACACGCCAAACCCGCGCAACTCGATTCGATCTCCACGCGCCAGCGCGTCTTTCATCGAATTGAACAAAGCGTCCACCGCCTGCTCAGCTTTCAATTTCGGAATGCCGGTCTGATCGGCAAGACGATTAATGATATCGAGTTTGATCACGATTACCCGCCTCCTGCGACGATTTTCTGGCGCGCTTGTTTTCGAAAGGTGAAGAGTTTCGTTGACGCGTGGGGATGATAGAAAGCGCAACTGATTGCTGTCAAGTTTTGTTGCCTCGGATGCGCTTGCAAGAATTCAGGCGATGGTTTGACACGCAAGCAGCCGACGGATAACCTCGATTGGAAGTTAGACACGCAGCCGGCTTGTCCGCACCCAGTAAAAGGAAGCCGGTTGCCTGCTTTACAGACTATGTTCGGAAAGCAATCCACCACGCCGCCATTTGGCCCTGTCGACATCGACGACGATCGCGATATTGAAGTGCAAAGGCCCAAAGAAGCGGCCCGCCAACACCTCTGGCACGAGTCGCGGCTGTTGTTTCGCGACCTGATTTTTGCCCTCATGGTGCTGGCGCTGGTCATGGTTTTCGTCATCCAGCCCGTGAAAGTGGAAGGCACGTCGATGCTTCCCTACTTGCATGATGGCGAGCGCATCTTTGTAAACAAACTTATCTATTACGACGAATACCGTTGGGCGCCAAAGGTTTACCGGGGTGACATCGTTGTCTTTTGGTTTCCGGAAGACCCCTCAAAGAGCTACATCAAACGGGTAATCGGGCTGCCGGGCGACACGGTGGAAGTACATGAGGGGCGAGTGCGCGTCAATGGGAGGGACCTCGAAGAGATTTATCTCGACCCCCACCTGAACATGTCGCACGCCAGCCGGCCGCCGACCTACGTTAAACCCGGCTATTATTTTGTCATGGGTGATAACCGCGATAATTCCAGCGATTCCCGAATCTGGGGCCTGGTGCCCAAGAAATACATTTACGGCAAAGCGCTGTTCCGGTACTGGCCGCTGGGAACCGCCACCGTTATTTCCCGTGATATGCACAACGGCGGTATTCCGCCGGGTACTGATCGTAATCCGCCGGATGAGGATCAGCGTTAAAGCGCGTCGATGATTGATTGGCTGAAAATCGCCGCGATGATTTTTTACGCGCCGTTGCGGGGCATGCGCGAAGCGCGTGATCGTGGCAGCATGCTGCCGGCCTTTGTCTGCGCTTACGTTTCCCAGGTTGGTTATTTATTTGTGCTGCAATGGCTCACCGGCGACAAGGCATTTTTGTCGCGACCTTCGGTGATTGCCGGCAACCTCTTTCATGCAGCCATATCCCTGCTGCCGTTCGCGATTGTACTCGTCCCGCTGTTGATTATGGTCGCCAACTTGTTCGACCGGCGCGGCAGCTTTGGGCTGGTGTTGCAACAGGAATATGCGTCGCTGGCTTCGGTGATTTTTTACGCCTTGATTGCCGCGAACTTGATGACCATCCTCATTTCGATCTTTTTTCACTTCGGTGGCGTGCAGGCATGGCACGTCGCGCGCACCATGCAATCGGCGGAGGAGATCAAAGCTAGTTTCAAATTGCCGGACGAGGTTGCCAGTCAGCTTGATCAGGGATTGCGTAACCCGGCCTTCATCGCCGGCAGCCTGTTTCTCTCGATCAAATTGGGTCTTTTCACCGTGGGAGCGTTTGAAGCGGTACGAAAAGTCTTTCGCGTGACGGTGTTGAAAGCGGCGACGGTCGTGATCCTGAGTTACGCAGCCGCTTTTGCCATCTCGCCCATCTGGTCGCTGTTATTTACCAAAGTGGTGGGCTCGCCGTTCCTGCTGCTGCTGCTCTTCTTTCTTTTGCGCGGTTACTTCAGCGGCATGGTCAGCACCCAACGCGCGCGTACCGCCTTCAAACAGAACCTGGAAGCCGCGACCATCAATCCGCGCGATTCGTCGGCGCATTACAACCTCGGATTAATTCATCAAAACCGCGGCGAGCTCGATCAGGCGCGCGAGCGCTTTCAGCGCGCCATCGATATCGATCCGGATGAAGTCGATGCGCACTATCAACTGGGCCGCATCGCCCGCAGCCAGAACCGCCTGGCGGAAGCCATCGGGCACTTTGAAGAAGTGGTGCAGCGCGATCAATTTCACGCGCAGCACGAAATTTGGCGCGAGATTGGCGCGACGTATATCGCGGCCGGTCAGTACACCGATGGGCGCGATGCACTGCAGAGATTTCTTGACCGCCGAGAGAACGATCCACAGGGCCTTTATCTGATGGGCCGGGCGCATGCCGGACTGGGCGATAACCAGGAAGCGGCCAGCTCGATGCAGGCCTGCATCGAAGCGGTAAAGACGGCGCCGGCTTATAAGTACCGGTCTGAGAAACGCTGGCTGCACGAGGCGCAACAATTCTTAAAAGGCAAGAAGCAGGAACCCGTCGGCAGCAGGCAGTGAGCCAAGGCTGTCAGTAATCAGTTGTCAGCGGTCAGTAGTAATCGGACAACTGACTACTAACAACTGACGACTGACCACTGACAATAATCTGGCAACCAAGGAAGAGATAACTATGCTTTGGATACTTCTAATCTTTGCGATCATCGCGTTGGCAATGTTCTTTCACAAAGTGGCGATCAAGGGTTCAATGGAAAAGAAGCTGGGCAGGAAAGTCCAGGATCGCGAACTAACGAGCATTACTGCCTGGATGGACGATGGTAAGGGTCCCAAAGACTCGCCCAAGTGATCCGCCGCCCAAGAAATCGAAGGAGAATTTGATGAACTGTCCAAAGTGTGGCACCCCGGCTGAGCCCGGCAGCTTTTGCGGACGTTGCGGCGCGCGCGTGGAAGCGAGTCAGGCCGCGCCAGCCGGCACGATTAATCTTGATACTGATGGCGAAGGCGCCGGCCGCGGTTACCGTTATCACATCGAACATCAGCCGGCATTCTCACTGGCTATCCTGCAATTACAAGCCGAACAATCAATCATGGCCGAAGCCGGCGCAATGGTTTCGATGTCCGCTAACGTCGAGCTGCAATCGCAGATGAAAGGTGGCTTGATGGGCGCGCTGAAACGCGCCGCGGGCGGCGAGTCGGCTTTCGTCTCGACCTTCACCGCGCACGGTGGTCCGGGCGAAGTCACGCTGGCGCCCGGCGCCCCTGGTGACATCGCGGCGATCGAACTGAACAATCAATCGTTCTTTGTGCAATCAAGTTCTTATCTTGCCGGTGACGCCGGCCTCACGGTCGATACCAAGTGGGGCGGCGCGAAATCTTTCTTCGGCGGCGAGGGTTTGTTTGTGCTGCTGGTGCAAGGCCAGGGACTGCTGCTCGTCTCTTCATTCGGCGCGATCCATCGCAAACGTTTGGCGCCGGGTGAGCGTTACGTCGTGGATACCGGTCACCTGGTGGCCTGGGAAGGAACCACGCAATACACTCTGCGGAAAGCGGCCGCTGGTTTCTTTCGCAGCATGGTGAGCGGCGAAGGCATCGTGGCCGAATTCGTCGGCCCTGGCGAACTACTGATTCAAACGCGCAACCTCGCCGCCTTGGCGGGATTGCTGAAACCGTTCTTCCCCACGCAGGGAGGCGGGAGCGGATTCAATCTCAATCTGGGTGGATAAGTCGTGAATACTAACTCTGCAATCCTCGCTCTCGAAGACGGCCGCGTTTTTCGCGGACGATCCTGGGCCGCTGACGGCGAGAGCACGGGCGAAATGGTCTTCAACACTTCCATGACCGGCTATCAGGAAGTGCTGACTGATCCTTCTTACGCCGGCCAGATCGTTTGCATGACGTACCCGCTCATCGGCAACTACGGCGTGAACCACGAAGATTCGGAATCGGCTCGGCCCTGGGTCGAAGGCTTTGCGGTGCGCGAAGCCGCTCGTATGGCTTCGAACTGGCGCGCCGACGAATCCCTCGATGCTTATCTCAAGCGCTGGAACATCGTTGCCATTGACCACATCGATACTCGCGCGCTGGTTCGGCACATTCGCGACAAAGGCGCGATGCGCGCCTGCCTCTCGACCATCGATCAAAATGTTGAAAGCGTGATTGAAAAAGCGCGAACCTCGCCGCCGATGGAGAATCGCGAACTGGCCAGTGTGGTCACAACCAAAGAAGCTTACGAAGTGCCGGCCTCAAGCTCTGAGCGATTTCACGTGGTCTGCTACGACTTCGGGGTGAAGACGAATTCCCTGCGCGAACTGGCACAGGCTGGTTGTCGAATAACGGTCGTGCCCGCCTCGACCCCCTCGAGTGAAGTCTTTGCGATGAAGCCTGATGGCGTGTTTCTCTCGAACGGTCCGGGCGATCCGGCATCGATGACGAAAGAAGTTGAGGAAGTGAAGCGCGTTGCGCAATCAGGCACGCCCACGTTCGGCATCTGCTTCGGCCATCAGTTGCTCGGACGCGCCTTTGGCGGAGAGACCTTCAAGTTGATGTTTGGTCATCGCGGCGGCAATCAGCCTGTCAAAGACTTTCGCGACGGCCACGTCGAAATCACTTCTCATAATCACGGCTTCGCGGTGAAGGCCGACACGCTACCCGCGGAAGTCGAAGTCACGCACATCAACCTCAATGATAACTGCGTGGAAGGCATGCGCCACAAGACTTTGCCCATCATCTCAGTCCAATACCATCCCGAGGCGGCCCCCGGTCCACACGACGCCGAACATCATTTCAAGAGGTTTATTGAGTTGATGGAGAGCAGGGGCTAAGCAAAAAACCCACAGCTGGCGCTGTGGGCTAAGAATATGTCTCCCGCGATGCGGGCTTCAGCCAGTCGGTTTCACCAACGATCAAGTCTTACTCATCATCATCCTTCGGCAACCTCAGCTCGCCGGTGAGCAAGTCCGGACGCGCGCGGGCCATGTCTTCCGCAGTCGTGGTTGAGGTGGGATGATCCAGGTCTTCTTCTGACGCGATTTCGGCTTCGATAACTGCTTCCTCAATCACTTCGGCGATGGTTTCGCTGCCGCGATGCTCGAGCCAGTGACGATAGCCGACGGTAATAATTGCTATCACCGGAATCGCCAAAAAGATTCCCGCCACGCCCGCGATCTCCGCGCCGGCGAGGATTGCCAGGATAACCGCCAGCGGGTGCAAGTGTATTCCTTCACCGATGATGCGGGGATAAAGCACATAGTCCTGGACGATGCGTAGCACACCAAGGAAGAGCAGCACCAGAAACGCCGTACCGAACCCCGTATGCAGCAGACCGAGCAGCGCGGCCAGCACCGCCACCACCAGCGGGCCTACCAGCGGAACGAATTCCAAAATGCCCGCGATGAGTCCCAACACCAACGGACTCGGCAAGTCGAATAACCAAAACCCAATCGTGCAAACCACTCCGATAAGAAGACACGCGATGAGTTGAGCACGAATGTACGCGGCCAGTGTGCTGCTGATGTCCTGAAACAATTCGTCACCGCGCCAACGCAAACGGCCGCGCGGCAGCATCGCCAAAAGCGAGCGGCGGAAACTGTCGGCATCCTTCAGGAAAAAGAAACTCAGAATGGGAATCAGCACCAGCCAGGGAATGAATATGATCCAGCCGAGCATTCGCTCAGCCGCCACCGTTACCAAATCCCCGACTTTACCCAGCAGGCCGTTCACATACTCGGCCACGCCCTGCGGTATGCGGCGCTGCCGGAGGTATTGATTAACACTCTCAGTACTGCCGCGAATCTTCTGATAATAGACAATCGCCTGCTGTTTGAATTCGGGAAACTGCGAGCTCAGCGTCGGAATAAGAAAATAGATCGCCAAACCAATGCCGACAAACAAGAACACATAGACGATCGCGATCGCCAATCCGCGCGGTATGACCCGCTCGCGCCCACCAATTCGCAATGGCTGCTGAACCAGATCAACCAGAGGGGCAACCAAGTAAGCAAAGAAGATCGAGAGGACGACCAGCAGGATGACCGTGGTGAGCCGGTAAACGATCCAAAGAAAACCGGCGACGGCCAGCAGAAGAAGAAGTATTCGCAGTACAGCGCGCGTCTGCAACCACGTGGAAACCGCCTCTACCGGACCAGGTTGTGGATTAGAAACAGACATATGTGTTTTCCCTCTCCTCAGGAGAGGGTTTTAGGGTGAGGGCTTACTCGCCTCCATCTTTTGTTCAGCGGTCTTACAAATCGTCTTCGTCGTAATCGTAGTCGGCTTCGTTCATCTTGATGGCCGCTTCGTGCCACACCAAGCCGCGCCACTCAGCAGTTTCACCCAGCACCTGCAGCGCCGCCTGCGGATGCGCGGGGTTGCGCTCAACGCGAAGCACTTCGGCAACCACGCGCAGCTTTTCGCCGTCATCGCCAAGCACCAAAAGATTCACGCGGCTGCCAACTGGCGGCAGATCTCGTTGCAGGTGTATCAGCGTGCCTTCCGGTCCGACATTTTCGGTTTCACCTTCCGAGACAATGTGTGCGCCCTCGGCTGTGTCCCATTCAGCGCGAACGGGAAAGGCGGCAACGTATCGAGGACCAGAGCGGTGTTCAGTCATTAAGAGGTCGGGCATGGGATCGTTCCTTGTATCCACGGGCAAGACTCCAACGCGCGTATCATACAGGGAAAGTAGGGATTTGCGGAGGGATTTGCAGGGAGGCCCCCACAGATTTCACAGATAAGCGCCAGTCAGTAGTCAGCTGTCAGTGGTCATTTGCTTCTCCTGATCTCGAGGTTCATCCGTGACGCCGAACAACTGACAATTGACCAGTGACCACTGACCATTTGTCGGCTGGGTAATCTGCGTACCGTCGCCACTATTCTTCGTCGCCCCTCAACTTCTCGAGTACGGAAAAGTCTTCCAGGGTCGTGACATCCCCGGCGACTGATCCGCTGGTAGCGATTTCGCGCAGTAGGCGACGCATGATTTTTCCCGAACGGGTCTTGGGCAGAGCGTCAGCAAAACGAATTTCATCTGGACGGGCCAGCGCCCCAATTTCTTTGGCCACGTGTTGGCGCAACTCTTCCTTGAGAGGATCGGTAGGTGTGCGGCCGCCTTCGAGGGTGACGAACGCGACTATCGCTGAGCCCTTCAAGTCATCCGGCCGCGCCACTACCGCTGATTCGGCGACGGCTTCGTGAGAGACGAGGGCGCTTTCAATTTCCGCAGTGCCGAGCCGGTGGCCGGCAACGTTGATGACGTCATCGATGCGCCCCATGATCCAGAAGTAGCCGTCCTGATCTCGCCGCGCGCCGTCGCCCGCGAAATACACGCCTTCGATCTGTGACCAGTATTGCTGGCGAAAACGCTCATCGTCTCCATAGATTGTGCGCAACATGCCGGGCCAGGGCTTCTTGAGGACCAGGTATCCTCCCTCATTGGCTCCGACCGGCTTACCTTCCCGGGTCATGACGTCGGCCTCAATTCCGGGAAACGGTTTTGTGCCTGAGCCTGGTTTTGTGGGCGTCGCTCCCGGAAACGGCGAAATCATGATGCCGCCCGTTTCGGTTTGCCACCACGTATCCACGATCGGACAGCGTTCTTTGCCAATCACCCGGTGATACCACATCCACGCTTCCGGATTGATGGGCTCGCCGACCGTGCCTAGCAACCGAAGGGATGATAGGTCGTGCTGCAGGGGCCATTGCTCTCCCCATTTAATAAACGCGCGAATTGCCGTCGGTGCGGTGTAGAGGATGTTGACCTTGTGCCGCTCAATGATGTCCCAGAAGCGGTCGTCTGCAGGCCAGTTGGGTGCGCCCTCATACATCAAGGCGGTCGCACCGTTCGACAACGGCCCGTACACAACATAACTGTGTCCGGTGACCCAACCAATGTCCGCCGTGCACCAGTAGATGTCCTCGTCTTTTAAGTCAAAGATCCATTTGCTGGTCAGATGAGCCTGAAGCAGATAGCCGCCGGTGGTGTGCAGGATGCCTTTCGGTTTTCCGGTTGTGCCTGACGTATAAAGAATGAAAAGCGGATGCTCGCTGTCGATCTCTTCCGCGGGACAATCCGTGCCGGCCGTCTGCATCAACTCGTGCCACCAATGATCGCGGCCCGCCTCCATGTGAATCCGGCTGCCCGTCCGGCGCACCACGATACAATTTTTGACCGACGGTGTTTCTTTCAAAGCCTCGTCCACCGCCGCCTTCAGCTTTACTTCATTGCCACGCCGCCAGCCGCCATCCGCGGTCACCACCAGATTGCATTGCGCGTCGTTGATTCGATCAATGAGTGCCGTGCTCGAAAAGCCGCCAAAGACGACCGAATGCGTCGCGCCGATGCGTGCGCACGCCAGCATCGCAATCGCGAGCTCGGGAATCAGCGGCATGTAAAGCGCGACCCGATCACCTCTCGCGATGCCAAGTTTTCTTAAGACGTTCGCAAAGCGGCAGACTTCCAGATGAAGTTGTTGATAGGTGAGCGTACGAGCATCACCGGGCTCGCCTTCCCAGATCAATGCCGCCTTGTTGCGCCGCCAGGTGCCGAGGTGCCGATCGAGACAGTTATAAGAAATGTTGAGCTTGCCGCCCACAAACCACTGCGCGTGCGGTGGCTCCCACTTGAGCACCGTGTCCCATTTCCTGAACCAGTGTAGCTCGTTCTCTGCCATGCGCGCCCAGAACTTTTCCGGATCGGCGCTCGCTTCCGCGCGTAACGCGTCGAGCTCTTCCTCTGACTTGATGTGAGCTTTGGCCGCGAACTCCGCGGGCGGAGGGAACAGACGACCTTCATGCTGCAGTGATTCGATGTTGGCGGTGACTGATGACATTACGAGATTCCAGTTTTCAGATTTCGGGTTGTGTATCATAATTTTCTTGAGGTCACAACCGAGTGACCCGCGTTCTCAGGTCAACGGTTTACCATCTGAAGCAGAAAAACCTGCATGCACGATTACCTATTCGTCTATGGCACGCTGCGTCCGAGTTTGGCCCGCGGCGAGAGCGCGCAATTAATCGAGCGGCTAAGATACGTCGGCCCGGCAACCGTTCCGGGACAGCTTTACGATCTGGGCCCGTATGCCGGCGCAATAGTCGATCAATCATCGACAAACACAATTAAGGGCGATCTATTTGAACTGCCGAATGACGACAGTGTGCTGGAAGCGCTCGACGATTACGAAGATATCGATCGAGCTGATCCGCAGAACAGCCTTTTCATCAGGATCAGAGTAATCGCCAGTATGACGGATGGACGTCCGCTGAATTCCTGGATTTATGTCTACAATCGTGACCCGGGAAATGCTCCCCTGATCGCGGGTGGTGATTTTTCCAAATCAGGAGTGGCGTAGGAGCGCTGTCACCAGCCAGTCGCAAAAAGCCTGTTTGCGCTTTTAAGTCCGCAGTTCTGATATTTGTGATAAGCCGCTGCGGCGCGGAGCCTGACTGCTTCATCATTTTCCTTTTTCAACCAGCCATCAATCGCTGCGGAAAGGACGTACGCCTCTGGCGCCATCAAATTGGTGGTCCAAACAAGCGGATTAGCGCCGGTCTTGCGTAAAGCGTCGGCAAAGTAACCCTTGCTGGCGCACGCAAGAATGATCGCGTCTCGCTTCTCGTCATCGCGCTTTTTGGGAGTTGAAATGAGCTGGAAATCCATCAAGCCGTTATGCCCGATGTAGGCGACCAGGTTCGCGCTGCCTCCCAGATGCAGAGTCGCGGTTTTTCCTTCCACCGAGAGGTTTACGTCTTCGCCCGGAGTCCCGGCAGCCGCCGCCAGGAAATCCTCAGTCGCCTGTCTGATGTAACGGCCGCGATACGCTTCTGCCACGAGAAAAGCCTGATGCTGACGATGCTCAAAAACAACGCGATCCAGCACCACCGATGAGGATTTGTTACTGACGGTTTCGGCAGTCACTAGCTGCCAGTCGCGGTTTTTTGCAAAGAACGTCTTGATTCCAAACGCAGCACCCCAATAGAGATTTCGCGCGGGATCGTCTCCGTTTCCCAAACTCGGGGCCACCGGTACGATCCCCTGATTAATGTTGTCACACAAAGCGACGAATACATGGATGACAGTGGCAGAGTTTCTCGGGGCTTTCGAGTCAATGCGAGAAGAAGGGCGTGCGGAAGTCGCGCTTTCTTTTCCGGCGGACGTGCAGCCGCCGAGTAGCGCGAGGATCATGAACAGGAGATACACGCGTTTCACCGGGAAACCCTCGAATTGTTTGATTAGACGTCGCGCCGCGGGGCATGTTCCCGAAGATGTTATTGCGAGAGTTCGCTAACAATCTCACGCAACGCGCCTCTTCCCTTTTCGACTTCTTCCGGCGCAAATGAAATGGCTCCGACAACCGCGTGGCCGCCGCCGCCATAGCGTTCACAAATCGTTGCGATGTTGTGGCGGCGCGGCCGAGGCGACCAGGGATTAGAGCCTACGGAGATTTTGGTGCGCTGTGGTGCTCGGGTTATAGCCACGGTGTAGGTGGCGTCGGGAAACAGGTAGTAAGGAATGAACTTGTTGAAGCCTTCGTAGCCTTCGTCAACCAAATCAAACTGCACCACGCCATCTTTGTAGACGGCCTTGCGACGAACGGCCTCGAGTGTCTCGAGATGGATCGTCTGAATCGGCTGAAACCGAGCCCGAACTTCAGCGCTGGTGGCAACTTCCGCCAGTGATTTCACGGCGAGATCGCGAATTACTTGCTCGATGAACGCTTCGTCCGGATCGGCTTCAATCACCTGCATGAGTTGCAGCGCGGGCTCTTTCAGCTCCACACACTGCGCCGGCGATTCGTAGAGCGCGCCGTCGATCACGTGGGCCCAGCGCACCAGATCCTGTAACGGTTCGTCGTCAAAGCCGAATTTTGTGCGCGCGGTGTCGGCAATAAATTCGGTGCATGACTTGCGAGCGGGGTCGAGAAACTTCTTTCCCGAAGTGTCGGCGCGAAAATGTGCTTCGTCCTCGGGTGTGAGAAACGCCGACTGGTGATGATCGAACCACCAGGTCAGTTTTTCAGACGCCGAGTATTTGAAGTCAACAATCGCATTCTCGTCACCATCGAACATGTTGCCTTCAAACAAGAGGTTTCCCGGCCGATGCAGTAATCCGCCATAGTTGACCTCGGCATCGTGATTGACGCGATCGCGATAGAACCGTGTGAACGTAGCCGCCGAGGCGACGCCGTCAAAACAATGGCCGTGATAGAGGACGCGAAGTTTCATATGGACATTAGTTACTACCCGGTCGCTACCGCTCCCGGTTCTGACTTCACCTGCGACGCATGCCGCCAACGCAGAATCATCAACACCAACGCGCCTATTCCCACCACGATGCCAATCATCTGTGACGTCGAGAGTCCGGTGAGAGTAGTGAGACCGAAAATGTCGCCCCGCGGATCGTCACGCACAAACTCAATCAGGAACCGGACCGTGGCATAAATCAGCGCGTAAGCCAGAATCACCTGGCCGCTGAACTTCTTTCGTTTATGCAGCCACAACAGGAACAGAAAAACGATCAGCATCACGAAAGATTCGTAGAGCTGCGTCGGGTGAAGCTTCGCATCAATGGGCACGCCGGTGATTTCGTGTCCCAACTCGCTGAAACGCACACCCCACGGCAAAGACGTCGGTTTCCCCCAACAGCAACCGGCGGAAAAACATCCCTGCCGGCCCAAAACGTTTCCGAGCGCAATTCCCGGCGCGCAGGCGTCGGCCGTCTTCCACCACGGCAGATTCCAGCGCCGCATCAGAAAATATCCGGCAATAATCGCGCCCAGCAGCCCGCCGTAAAACACACCGCCCGACCGCAGGAAATCGAGCGAGAACAAGAGCTTGGGATTCTGCCGATACTCGGACTCGGTAAGGAGCATCAGCAGTTTCGATCCGACCAGCGACGATAGGAGTAGCCACAGGCAAAGATCATAAATGCGGTCCTTGGGCAGGCCGTCGCGTTGCGCCAACCGCGCGGTGACAAAAATCGCCGCAAGAAAAGCCAGCGCGAGGAACACTCCATAGGTGTTGACCGGAAAATTACGAATCTCGAAAAGGACGGGATACATGTATCAGTGAGCAGCAGGTAGTAAGCAGTAAGCAGTCATGAACTTGAAACTGCCTGATCGCTCGCAATTGGATCTTCCTTCACTTTTCTCGAGGCGAAAATCATATCGTACGCAAGCAGTAGAGCTCCGATGGTGATGCTGGCATCGGCGACGTTGAACGTCGGCCAGTGGTATTGGCCGGCATGGACCAGAATGAAATCGACGACAAACCCCAAACGCACACGGTCGGTGAGGTTGCCTAGAATTCCCGCGAGCAGCAAAGCACAAGCTCCCAGAATTCGGTCGTCGTTGCGCGACGTGCGAAAGAGATAGAACAGCACGGCGACTGCAGCTAAACCCGCGAGTACCACAAAAAACCAGCGCCCAAAGGCTCCGCCTTCCTGCAACTGGCCGAACGCGATTCCCGGATTCTCGGCATAGACAAACTTCAGCAAGCCGCGGATCACGATAACGTCCTCGAACCGCACACGCCGCATTGCCCAGGCCTTGCTCGATTGATCGACGAGATAGATCCCGACCGAAGTAAGCAGATACGCCATCCGCCAGGCAATGCGATTTTTAGAAGAAGGATTAGCCATCGAATTCTTCTGGTCCGACTTCTCATTCACACCTGGCTTTAGCCAGGTGAACGGGTGCCAAACCAAAACCCGGTCTTCACCTCATCCGGCTGAAGCCGGGTGTGAATGAGACTTTACGAACTCGCCTCAATCTCCTGCAAGGCCGCCACACAACGTTCGCACACCGACGGATAATCCGTCGATTCACCAACGCGGGTCGCATAGTTCCAGCAACGCTCGCATAAACCCGCTGCGTAGCAGCGTAATGTTTATAGCAACACCATACCAAGAGAAATCCTCGCTCCGAAGGAGCGAAACGTTCTGTCGCCCATAAATGGGCTCAAGAAAAAAAGGGCCTCTTGAGCTATAAACATTTCGTGCCTAACGGCACTTAAGACAACTCATTACTCGCTTCAATCTCGTGGAGCGCTGCAACACAACGCTCGCATACCGTTGGAAAACGGGACGACTCACCAAGACGCGTTGAGTAATGCCAACAACGCTCACACTTTTCGCCTTCCGCACGTCGAACTGCGACATCAATTAGAGGCACCGCGCCCGAGGAAACGCGATCAATGGGAGGAAAATCTGCTTGGATCAATTCGGTTCCAGACACGATGAAGAAATGGCGAAGCTCGTTGGTGTCCTGAAAGGGCTTTAGCAAATCATAATATTCCCAATTCAGCGACAGGCTCAGATGGGCGTCGAGAGAACTTCCGATTAGGCCTGCGGTACGAGCCTTTTCAAGCTCGCGTAATACATACTCCCTAACTTGAAAGATTACATTCCACCGACGTGTCAATTCACTATCGGATTCTCCGCTCGCCTTTGGAAGCTCGGCTAAGTGCACCGAGGGCTCCCGATTCTCATCCGCCGGCAGACTCTCCCAAATCTCATCCGCAGTGAACGCGAGAATCGTAGCCAACATGCGCGCCAGCGCGTCGGCAATTTTGTAGAGCGCTGTTTGCGCCGATCGTCGCGCCAGGTTTCTCGGCGCGAAGGTGTAGAGCCGGTCCTTCAAAATATCAAAGTAGCGGGCCGACAAGGTGACCGTGCAAAATTGATGCAAGCGCTGATAAACCCCATGAAAATCATAAGCTTCGTAAGCATTGCGCACGTCGACAATGGCCGAGTCCAGCTCCGCCAGCGCCCAACGATCAATCTCCAATAGCTGCGAGTCGGGAACCGCATCTCGCGCCGGATCGAATCCATCCAAATTGCCGAGCGCATAGCGCGCGGTATTGCGCACTTTTCGATAGCCGTCCGTGACGCGCTGAAGAATCTCGTCCGAACAGCGCATGTCGTCCATGTAATCGGATGAAACGCACCACAGGCGCAGTATCTCAGCCCCCAGTTTGGGAATTACTTCGTCGGGCGACACGGCGTTCCCAAGCGATTTGTGCATCGCCTTTCCCTGCGCATCCAGCGTCCAACCATGACAGAGCACGGCGTCGTAAGGCGCGCGATCGTGAACTGCCAACCCAACCATCAAAGACGAGTTGAACCAGCCGCGAAATTGATCGCCACCTTCGATGTAGACGTCGGCCGGCCAACGCAAATTGTCGCGCGCTTCGAGCACCGCAATCGATGACGAGCCGCTGTCGAACCAGACGTCGAGGATGTCTGTCTCTTTGGTGAATTCAGTACCGCCGCACTTCTCGCATTTGAAATCCGCGGGCAGAAGTTCGCGCGGATCTCGCTTGTACCAGGCATCCGCCGATTCTCTTTCAAAAATATCGGCCACGTGGCGAATGACCGCCGCATCCGCGACCACGCCCTGGCAACCTGAACAATAAAAAGCGGGAATCGGCACGCCCCAAACTCTCTGACGAGAGACACACCAATCTGGCCGGCCCTTCAGCATATTGCGCATGCGATCGCGGCCCCAGGCGGGAATCCATCTGACACGCTCGTCGGTCTCATGCAATGACATTTGACGGAGGCTGGTCTCGCCATCACCCGCTTCATCCATGGCGATGAACCACTGCGGCGTAGCGCGAAAGATGACGGGGTTCTTGCAGCGCCAGCAGTGCGGATAGCGGTGATCGTAATTCTCGCTGAACAGCAGCACGCCGCGCTCGCGCATGAAATCGACAATTTTTGGATTGGCCTCGAATACACTCAGTCCGGCAAAGTGTTCGACCTCAGCAATGAACTTGCCGGCGTTATCCACCGGACAGTAGATGTCGAGACCGTATTTCTTTCCGATGACAAAGTCATCGTGACCGTGGCCGGGCGCAGTGTGCACGCAGCCCGTGCCCGCCTTGCTGGTGGCGGACTTCTCGCGCGCCTCGCTTACATCCAGTTCTGTTTCCGCGTCGGCTTCTCCGCCGAGCGTGACGTGCTCGCCCACCATCAAGAGTGAGGGACGATCCAGCCAGGCGTGACGGCATTCCAATCGATCAAGTTTCGATCCGGGGAAGCGGGCGAGCACTTTGGCCGCGAATTCTGTCATCGTAAAACTATTGCCCACAGTTTCATCGTCTTCGGTATTCGGGGTTTTGTACTCAACTGCGCCGATTCTGCATTTGACGATTACCGCTGACAACAACTCAGCCGCGACGATGTAAACCTCATCCCCACTTTCAAAAGCGACATATTCGTAATCCGGATGGACGGCGATACCGAGGTTCGCGGGCAACGTCCACGGTGTGGTCGTCCAGATCAGCACGAACACTTTTCGTCCGGCCAGCGCCGCATCGATCCGGGCCGGATCGCTTTTAAGAGGAAATTTCACGTAAACCGACGGACTCGAATGTTGCTGGTATTCGACTTCGGCTTCGGCCAGTGCCGTCTGATCGTGTATGCACCAGTAAACCGGTCGCGCGCCTTTGTACACAAAGCCGCGCTCGACAAAGCGCGCGAACAAGCGCGCCGTCTCGGCTTCGTAATGATCGGACATGGTGCTGTAGGGATTTTCCCACTCGCCCAGGATTCCTAAACGCTGAAAGTCCTTCGTCTGCCGCTTTAAAGCATTGGCCGCGAATTCTCGACAGGCGCGGCGGATGCTGAGCGGCGGCATGCTCGCTTTCTTCTCGCCCAGCTTTCGCTCGACGTGCAGCTCGATCGGCAACCCGTGACAGTCATAACCGGGCACGTACGGGGCGTCATAGCCCAGCATCGTGCGCGACTTGACGATGAAATCTTTGAGGATCTTATTGAGCGCAGTGCCAAGGTGAATATCGGCGTTCGCGTAGGGCGGTCCGTCGTGGAGGATGAACTTTTTGGCGCCGGCACGCGCTTCACGGATGCGCTGGTAGAGATTCATGTCCGCCCATTTTTTCAGGCGCGCGGGCTCAGTCTGCGGCAAATTAGCCTTCTGCCCGAACTTCGTCTTCGGCAGATTAACGGTCTTCTTAAGATCGAGGGTTTGCGTCTCAGTGCTCATAATCGGCGAATGTCAAAAGCGAAATAGTAACAGATTTGGAGTGCGCTGACAGAGCGCAGCGACGACGGCGCTTTGGATTTCATCTCGGAGTCTCACTTCGACAAAGAGCCAAAGCGGTGTCGCGCTTCGCTTGCCACCGCACTCCAAATAGAAACTCCAAAATAAAAGCCCGAACCGCTTTTTCTGTGAGACGGTTCGGGCTTTAAAGCTTTTCAATGTTTTGCGGTTTCAGCCGATAAACATCTCCTCGTCTCCATACGTGCTGTTAATGGGCGTCGGCGATGGCGCCACCAGAACTTCCAAACCACGCCTGAGGCCGGCAAGTATCGCCGCCAGCTCACGCGCCGGCTCGATCACCTTTCGCTGGAGAAACTCGGTAGTGGTCGCCACGCGATCATGTGTGGTGTCAATCGCGCGGCTCACCATCTCGACCTTCTCGCGCGCCATGTCAGCAGTTTCGTCTGCCAGCATGGTCAACCCGCGCACTTCTTCCTTAATCAACGCCGCCGATTCAGAGAGGTGCATGGTCGCCGTCGACAGGTGTCCGGACATCACGTTGACTTGTTCGGCAATTTGCCGACCCTGAACGGCAATCTTTTGTCCCTGCTCGCTCAGTTCAGTCGCGCGCGCAATCAGCGGGTTGAGCCGTTCTTCCATCCGGTTCACCGTTTTCACGGCCCGATTGACGAATACGGCAATGGCAATCATCGCCGCCGCAATCACGATGAAAGAGACGGCGATAATTGAAGTGATGATTACCAGCCAGAAGAGAGGTTCGTTCGGGTTCATACACTACATTGACTTTTCAGGCGTGTAGGTCGGAGCAGCTTCGGTGCGGCCCGAGAGCTCTGTCTTGCGCTTTTCTTCGACGTACGCTTTCTTTCCGGCTTCCACTGCCGCCGAGATCGATCCAGCCTGACGGGTAGCGGCATCGCGCGTCTTGGTGACGACCTCACCGGCCCTCGCCGAAGCTGTGTCGTACAGCTCAGTCGCGCGCTCGCGCGTGGCTTCGTAGTACTCGCCGGCCGTTTCGCGCGCCGTATCGTAAAGTTCGCCGGCCTTGGCGCGTCCGGTGTCATAATACTCGCCCGCCTTGGCGCCTATTTGCTGCGCGGCTTCCTTCGATTTGTCGATGCCTTTGCGCGTCGCGTCAGCGATGTCGCTGCGCAGCTCTTCGCCCGACTTCGGCGCAAACAGCAAGGCCAGCACGGCGCCAATTCCCGCGCCCACCAGAAAATATGTTAGTCGTGTTGAGACACTGTCTCCATAGTCGCGATCATTTCCCATGGAAGTGATTCCTTTCTTCTTCAGAGGCCAATCCCTGCAAAGGACTGCCGTATTTCAAATTGTTCGGATGATGACTGTTCGCGACTATAACAAAGGGCTGACGGCTTACGCAAGGAAAGGGGTTTCGGGGGTAGTGGCCTGTTTTGCGGTTTTCCTTTGCTTTTTTGCGCCTGGGCGTGAACAAACACCACATTTCACGCGGGGCCTGGCTGGCGGAAACCTCACATCCAGCGCATGCGATTGACGATAAACCAGACAATCGTGCCGGCCAGGAGGACAGATCCGATCAGCAGAGTGAGCAGGAGGCCGATCATTACGGCGACGAACACCCAATCACTGGTCTTACCGGCTCGCGCCTCGTCGGCGGACACGGTGGCGCGCGCGCGCAACAGGTTCATGTTGCGAATGTTCGGCTTCCACCAGATGGCAAACACGTCGCCAATCAGAGGGACCAGGCCCACCACAAAATAGATTCCAATGTTCAAGGCCATGCGCAGCAAAGTGATCTTCGGGATGCGATAACGCACCGCCGAAACCAGGAGGTAGAGAGCAATAATCGACGTGGCTACGTCGCCGAAGCCGGGCACCAGGTCGATGATCGCGTTCAGGCCGAAACGCCAGCCGAGCACGGGAATGCGAAACTGGTTGTCCATTAACTGGCTAAAGACTTCCAGCTCGCGCTCGATCTGAACC
>DATENS010000266.1:0-9683 GCA_035274925.1 Pyrinomonadaceae bacterium
AAACAATCGATCCGCAATTATTCGATTCGCTGCGATGGCGCAACATTGGACCGCACCGCGCCGGCCGCGTGCGGGCGATTTCCGGCGTGCCCTCGCAGCCTAACGTTTTCTACATGGCCCAGGTCAACGGCGGCGTTTGGAAGACTACTGACTACGGGCGTACCTGGACTCCAATTTTTGACGATCAGCCGACCGGGTCTGTGGGCAGCATCGCCGTCGCGATTTCTGATCCCAACATCGCGTACGTGGGCAGCGGCGAGGGTTTGCAGCGCCCCGATCTTTCGATTGGCGATGGGGTTTACAAATCGACCGATGCCGGGAAAACCTGGACCCACCTCGGCCTGCGCGATGGACAGCAGATCCCGCAAATTGCCGTCGATCCTCGTGACGCCAATCATGTCCTGGTAGCGGTGGCCGGCCATCCTTACGGTCCCAACGAAGAGCGCGGAATCTTTCGCTCGACCGACGGCGGCCAAACTTTCGAGAGGGTGCTCTTCAAAGATGAAAACGTGGGCGGTGCTGATGTCTTAATCGATCCCGCGAACTCGAATATTGCCTACGCTTCGCTCTGGGAGGCGCGACAGGGGCCGTGGGAAAACGGAGTTTGGAATGGCAGTGGCGGCGGGATATTCAAATCCGCGGACGGCGGCAAGACGTGGACGGAATTGAGCGGCGGTCTGCCGCAGGGAATCATTCAGGCAAACCTGGCCATAGCGCCGAGCACACCCAATCGATTATTTGCTTCCGTTGCCACCTCGACCGGAGTCGGGCTTTACAGGACTGATGATGGCGGAGAAACATGGGCCCTAGCCACAACTGATACCCGGCCCGCGGGGCGGATTGGCGGTGGCGATCTGCCGGTGCCGAGAATTGATCCGAAAAATCCCGATGTGATTTATTCGGCCAGCACTGTTTGTTGGAAGTCTCTCGACGCGGGTAAGACCTGGGCGGCCTTTCGCGGCGCACCTGGCGGTGACGATTATCAGAACGTCTGGATCAATCCCGCGAATCCTGAAATCGTTTTTCTCGCCAGCGATCAGGGCGCAGTCATCACCGTCAACGGCGGGAAATCCTGGAGCAGTTGGTACAACCAATCAACTGCGCAGCTCTATCACGTAAGCGCGGACAATGCGTTTCCGTACCGCCTGTGTAGCGGACAACAGGAAAGCGGATCGGCGTGCGTCTCGAGCCGTGGTGACGACGGTCAGATCACTTTTCGCGATTGGCATCCAGTGGCTGCACAGGAGTACGGGTATGTTGCTGCCGACCCGCTCGACCCTGACATTGTTTATGGTGGCAAGCTGACTCGGTACGATCGCCGCACCGGGCAGGTCCAGGTGATTCTGCCGAAATCATTTCAATCGGCCGACTATCGCATGCTGCGAACCCAGCCCGTAATCTTTTCTCCTGTCGATCCTCATGTTCTTTATTTTGCTGCCAACACTCTGTGGAAAACCAAAGACGGCGGCCGGAACTGGGACGAGATTAGCCCTGACCTGACTCGCAAGACGTTCGAAGTCCCGGCAAGCATCGGCAAATACCGTTCAGCGCCGACGGCCCAGGCCACTCAACGCGGAGTGATCTACACCATCGCGCCTTCATTCCAGGACGTGAACCGCATCTGGGTGGGGACGGATGACGGTCTTATTCACATCACCAGCGATGGGGGCCGGACGTGGAAAGACATCACGCCGCCGCAACTCAAACCGTTTTGGAAAGTTTCAATTCTGGATGCCGGTCACTTTCACAAAGACACCGCCTACGCCGCCATCAACACTTTGCGGCTGGACGACCTGCGCCCGCATATCTTTCGCACGCATGACGCCGGTGCGACGTGGACCGAAATCACTTCCGGAATTCCCGAAAATGAAAACATCGATGTGGTGCGCGAAGATCCCGAACGGAAGGGTTTGCTATTCGCAGGCACTGAGCGCGCAGTTTACGTTTCGTTTGATGACGGCGATCACTGGCAATCTCTCAGGCTTAATATGCCGGCCACCTCTATTCGCGATTTGATTATCAAGGGCGACGACCTGTGTGTGGGCACTCATGGCCGCGGGTTTTGGATTCTCGACAACATTACGCCGTTGCGGCAGCTGAGTGCTGAAATAGCGAAATCGCCGGCGGTCCTGTTTAGGCCGCAGAATGCCTGGCGCGTCCATTGGAACAACAATACCGACACGCCGCTGCCGCCGGATGAAGCCACTGCGCCAAATCCTCCCGAGGGCGCCATGATCGATTACTACCTCGGTCCGAATACTTCCGGCCCGGTAACTTTGGAGATCAAAGACCAGTCTGGACGAACCGTGCGCCGTTACTCGAGCGCAGATCCCGTGCCCACGCCAGATCCTGGATTAGCCATTCCACGATATTGGCTGCGTCCGCCGCAGAAGCTATCGAATGAACCAGGCATGCACCGGTTTTTCTGGGACATGCGCTATACGCCTGTGTCCAGAGTGGCGCCGCAGTATCCGATCGCCGCGATCTACATGAACACGGCGCCGGCGCCGACTTCACCATGGGTCATGCCGGGTAAATATTCAGTCGTGCTTACAGTGGGCGGCAAAAGTTATTCGCAAACGCTCGCGGTGGCGATGGATCCGCGGGTCAAGACCTCGTTAGCTGATCTAGAGGAACAGTCCAGGCTCTCGCACCAACTTTACGAACAGTTGATTGCGCTGACGGGGATCAGTGAAAGCGCTAGGCAAGTTCGCGAACAGATCACTGCCTTACGATCAGGACTGCCCGAAGGCGATATGAAGAAACAGGTAGATGCCCTGACGGAGAAGATGCAGCTATTTGGTGGCGCCGGCGCGCCCGCAGGCGCCAAGACCGTAGGCTTGGTGACAGGCCGCGTGCGATCGCTCTTTGCCCAGATCGAAGGTGTTGATTTGGCGCCGACTCCGCGAATTGCGGCGTCCACCGCTGAGGTAATCGCGGATTCGCGTGCGCTTCAGCAAGGCTGGGGAAGTTTAACTGCTCAGGATATTTCAGCTTTGAACGCACAGCTTCGCACAGCCGGATTGCCTGAGATTCGAGTTGTGGACGCGCGATGAACAAGCTGCGAAGCAGCGGCTGTAGTTAAGCCCAAGGCGACGTTTTGCAAGTCTTGGGAAACCGTGCCCGTTTTATCAGCGGAGCCTGCGAAGCGGCGACGTCTCAGTCTCGAGTTGGAACCAACGCGCCACGGAGGCTCGTTGAGGCTTCCGAAAAGAAACCTCCCAAAACTCTCGCCAAACCCCGCAAATACTTGGAAAGACTGCGCAATTCACCGTTTTAGATACCTCGGGAAAGGTAATCTATGAAGGGCGAACTGACGACCAGTCTCGGCAGACAATCTATCTCTATTCGCGACGGGGCGGGAGCCTTGTTCCGTCGCAAAGGCCTGATTTTATTGACCTTTCTCACCGTCGTAGTCGGCACGGTGATCGTCACGGCAATTCTTCCAAACAAGTACGAGTCGCGGATGAAAATCCTGGTGAAGAACCAGCGAGTGGATGTGGCGATTACTCCCGAAGCGACCACCGGGAATCCCGGGGTGATGGCTTCGGGTGACGTCAGCGAAACTCAAATCAATTCAGAGATTGAACTTCTGACCAGCAAGGACCTGCTCACCGACGTCGTGAAGCAATGTAACCTGGCGGCCCCTGCGACCGGTTTGTTGTCGCGAACTCCGGCGCCCGAAGCCGTCCGCATCGAGCAGGCGGTAAACCGGCTGGCCAAAGAACTCACTATCACGCCGGTTCGCAAAGCAAACATCATCTCGATTTCGTACGCCGCCGATTCGCCGCAACTGGCCGCTTCAGTACTCAACAAGCTTGGTGACCTCTATCTGGAAAAGCACCTGTTGCTGCACCACCCGGCAGGCGCGACAGACTTCTTCAAAGACCAGGCAGACGATTACGAGTCGAAGCTGAAGCAGGCCGAACAGAAATTTGCTGAATTCCAAAAGAGCAACAATCTGATCGTACTCAACGAGCAGAAGCAGTTGACGCTGGTGAAAACCGCCGAAGCAAAAGCCAAGCTCATGGAAAGCGAGGCCGCCGTCAACGAAGCCACAAACCGAATCAGCCGGGTTGAGCAGCAATTAGCGGGAATGCCGAAACGAGTCGTCACGCACAGCCGTGAATTGCCGAGCCAGTATTCTGCTGAGCGGCTCAACACCATGATCGTTGAGTTGGAAAACAAGCGGACACAATTACTCACAAAGTTTCGCCCGGAAGATCGTTCGGTCCGCGAGGTTGACCAACAGATCAGAACCACGCAAGAGGCTTTGGCCCGGGCAGACAGGAAGACCTCGATCGAACAGGCCACCGACCTCAATCCCTTGCGACAGACACTGGAAACTGAATTGGCACGCGCCAAGATCGATCAAAGTACGGCCTTGGCGCGCCGCGCGACACTGACCGGCCAGTTGCAGCAGTACGAGGGCGCGTTAACCAAGCTCGACGCCGACACGATCACGCATAACGATCTGCAGCGAGAAGTTAAGCAAGCCGAAGACAACTATCACCTCTACGCGAAAAAACGCGAGGAGTCGCGCATTGCTGATGAACTGGATCGGCAGAAGATAACGAATGTTTCGATTGCCGAGGTCCCGACCCCCGCACAACTTCCGAGTTCGCCCAACCGGCCGCTGAACCTGATGCTCGGTCTGGTGCTCGCGGGCTTTCTGAGTCTGGGCGCGGTGTTTTCGGCTGAGTTGCTCACCGGCACCGTTAATTCTGCACGCCAGCTCGAAGCGCTTACCGGCGCGCCGGTGCTCGCCACCGTTCCGGAAAAGAGCCGGAGAATGATAAGTCGAGGTAGCCAGCGGTCAAATCGAATCGCAATGGACAGCACCGCAGCGCAGTTAAAGGGATAACGAAAAAGTGCAAGCCGAACAGGAAATCATCGAGCCCATCGCCGCGACCTCGTCGTTCCGGCCGAGCCGCGATCGCCGTCACAACCTGCAGCTCCTGCTGGCAAGTCTGAACAACGGTTCGCAGAAGCTTCGCGGTGGCGCCGCCATCGCCTTTACCTCTGCCGCCCCGGGCGAGGGCGTGAGCCACGTGACGCAACTCTTTGCGGTCGAAATGGCGCGTTACACCGGCCGCCGGACATTGGTGATCGCGGCGGAGCGTTTACAAACCCTCGGGGTCGAGGACTACATGCAGATGCCGTGGAATTGTCACCCGACAAATTTCGAAAATGTCTGGATGCTGCCGGCGATCAGCACGCGCAGGGTCAATGGCTCCCGCGGGCGTGAGACGGACGACGATCAAGAGTTGCCGCAACGATCTTACCTGATGCGTGTAGGGAAGCAGGGTGACGAAGCCGATACCAATCTGGACTCAGTCGATGCATTGCGCGTCAGTTTCGACAACATTCTGATCGACTGCCGCTCGTTGCATGTTTCGTCGGACGCGGCCGTGTTGGCTTCCAGCGTCGACGGCGTTGTGGTGGTAGTTGAAGCAGGTCAATCGCGCCGCGACGAAATCATCAATGCGCAGCGAACAATCGAACAGACCGGCGGCAAGTTCCTTGGATTTGTGCTGAACAAGCGCCGCTATCCGGTGCCTGAGTGGCTTTACAAAAGGCTGTGAGCCCGTCCGACAAACTTTAGTTTGTCGATCAAACGAGAGAAAGAGACGACAAGCTAAAACTCGTCGTACCAACGGAGTGCCAATGAAATACAAATTTTTACTCTTAATAGCAGTTTGCGTTTTGTCAGCGCCGGTCACTCTGCGCGCCCAAAGCGCGCCGCCCCGGCTCACCACCGTCACTGAAGATCGTTATCGCCTTCAGCCTGGCGATGTGGTTGAAGTCCAGTTTCGCTACTCACCGGAATTCAATCAGACAGTAACCGTGCAACCGGACGGATATGTCTCGCTGGAGATCAGCGGCGATTTGAAAGTTGCCGGATTGACCGTCGACCAAACGCGTCTGGCCATTCTCAAACGCGCGAGCGTGCGGCTGCACGATCCGGTGGCCGCCGTAATTCTGAAAGAGTTTCAGCGGCCCTACTTCGTGGTCGCCGGCGAGGTCGCGCAACCGGGCCGGATTGAAATGCGAGAGCGAGTGACGGCCATTCAGGCCATCATGCTGGCCGGCGGAATGAAAGAAACCGGGCGCTCATCGCAGGTCGTGGTGTTTCGCAAAATTAATTCGGACATGGCCGAGGTCAAGCTGCTCAATCTGAAAAGCATTCGCCGCACCAGTGATCTGGAACAGGATCTGACGCTCCAGCCGGGCGACATGGTGTATGTCCCGCGTGACAAGATTTCGAAGATCGAACGCTTTATGAAGCTGGTCAGCGTGGCCGCGATCATGGCCCCGCGGTTCTGATCAGTCCGGCAAGCAATCCTAAGCAAGAGCGAGTTTCCGCAGATAAGCGGACGGGTTAGAAGGACATGACGTCTCGATACGGCGCCCTCACGAACTTTTTTCTCAAAGTCACCGACCTTAGTCTGGTGTTGATTTCGCTTGTTCTCACGATCATCCTTCGTTACTCGCCCTCCAATGACATCACGTTTGCCGTCGATTACCTCTCGGAACGAGTCAAGGTCAGCAACGCCGTGCTCGGCGCCGGTCTGTTGATTACCTGGCACCTGGCGTTTGCCGTGCAGGGACTGTATCTCTCGCACCGCCTAAGTACGCATCGCGAAGAGCTGAAGGAAATCACGCGCGCCGTTCTGATCTCTTCGATTGGGTTGTTGGTCGCTGCGGTGATCGGCAAATGGCCAACCATCGATGCAGTCACCGTACTGCTCTTTGCCACCGTTAGCTTTGCTCTGGTGTCCGCGTCCCGGCTGCTGCTCAGGCTAAATCTGAAACGGTTGCGCAGGAGCGGCCACAACGTGAAGCCACTATTGCTGATCGGCGGCGGGCCGCGAGGACGCCGGTTTGCGACACAGGTTCAGCGGCGTCAGGACCTCGGTTACAAAATCCTGGGTTATCTGGACAGCGATCAAGCGTATTCGCGTGATTCCATCGGGGGCGCACCTTGGTTGGGCTCGGTGGAAGACTTGCCCCTAATTCTCGCCAACGAAGTGATTGATGAAGCGGCCATTGCTTTGCCCATCAAGTCTAATTACTGCCAAATCGAATCTGCGCTGGGGCTGCTGGAAGAGCAGGGAATTACGACGCATCTGCTGTCGGACCTTTTTCCGCAAAAGC
The DNA here is from genome assembly GCA_035274925.1 of Pyrinomonadaceae bacterium. Lineage (GTDB taxonomy): Bacteria > Acidobacteriota > Blastocatellia > Pyrinomonadales > Pyrinomonadaceae > UBA11740. Next base: position 7,159 of record DATENS010000266.1, read on the forward strand.
TTGCGCGCTCGCACACGAATGAACTGGACGGTTTGCCTATTGTGTCGCTTCACAGTGTGCCGACTTTTAGCTGGAAGACTGAAGCGAAGCGCCTGTTCGATCTGGTGGCCGGGATGTTCTTTCTGATGGTTCTGGCGCCGATCATGATCCTCGCTGCTATTGCCATCAAGCTGGATTCGCCGGGGCCAATCTTCTTTGTGCAGGATCGCGTCGGCTTGAACAAGCGCCGCTTTCGCATGATCAAGTTCCGCACCATGCGTGCCGACGCCGAAGCGCGCATGCACGAGGTCGAGCACCTGAACGAAAAGTCAGGACCAATTTTTAAGATTCGCAACGACCCGCGAATTACCCGGGTCGGGCGCTGGCTGCGCAAGACCAGCGTTGACGAGCTGCCCCAGCTGATAAATGTCCTGCTGGGCGAAATGAGCATCGTCGGTCCGCGGCCGCTCTCTTTACGCGATGCTTTACGCATGGAAGAGGCGTGGCAGAAACGACGCTTCAGCGTTAAGCCGGGACTGACCTGCCTGTGGCAGATTTCGGGCCGCAGCAATCTGTCGTTCGAACAATGGATGCAGCTGGATCTGGAGTACATCGACCACTGGTCTCTTGGACTGGACGCATCGATCTTGATTCGCACTATTCCCGCGATTGTTCTGGCTCGCGGCGCAAGCTAATGAACCCACAATCTTACGCAAGCGTGGACACACGAACCGATCGGCTAATGCCGGGCGACCTGGTCGAAGTCTGCTCAGCCGCAGAGATCCTTGCGACCCTGGACGAAAAAGGCACACTCGAAAACTTGCCGTTCATGCCTGAGATGCTGGCCTTTTGCGGGCGGCAGTTTCGCGTATCTCGGAACGCATTCAAGACCTGCGTTGACGACGGCGAGATGCGGCAATTGGACGATACAGTTTTCCTCGAAGAGGTCCGCTGTGACGGAGGCGCCCACGCGAGTTGCGACCGAGGGTGTCTTATCTTTTGGAAAACTGCCTGGTTGAAGCGACCAAGCGAGCCCTCAAGTAAGGTCAATCGCGCCTTTCTTCGCGTAACTGAAGAGGACCTTTCCGAACTGGCACGATCCGGAGGACAGTTCTTCTGCCAATCCAGCGAAATTCTTAACGCTTCCCGGCCGCTTCCCTGGTGGCAGCCGAAGCAATACGTCTGGGACCTGAGATACAACCGCACACCACTTTCAATCTTCAGTCGCAGCTTTCTAATTGCGATTTACAACAAGGTGGCAGCGCGCTTTAACTTTCGCTCGTGGAAAGCGATAACCGGCTCCGCGAGCACCAATGGTTTTGCGCCACTCGCCCTGCAACCCGGCGAACTTGTGCGCGTGAAGCCACTCTCGGAAATCAAAGCCACGCTGGACGCTGAAGGCAAGAACCACAAGATGCTGTTCGCCCCGGCAATGGCCGACTACTGCGGCCAGGTGATGAAAGTGCGCGATCGGGTCGAGAACATCGTGCTGGAAGCCACTCCGAAGCAGCGAAAGATCAAAGACACGGTAGTGCTCGAAGGAGCGACCTGCGACGGCGTGTGTCATCGATTGTGTCCGCGCCAGTCATTGCTGTTCTGGCGCGAATGTTGGTTGGAAAGAGTAAACGGATCACAAAACTGATGCATTCAATTCTCGTCTATCACACGATCAACAAAACTGACGGCCCGGGGGCATGCGACGAGACAATCTCGCCCGAAAGGTTCGAGCAGCAACTCCGCTGGCTTTCACGCCGGCGGCGCGTCGTTTCGTTAGAGGACACTTTGACGCGAAGCCGGAAAGACAACCTGGTCGCGATTACCTTCGACGACGGTTATCGTGACAACCTGACTACCGCATTGCCTTTGCTCGAGAAATATTCCCTGCCGATGACCCTGTTCGTTGTGGCTGGGTTCGTCGATCGCGACGGCTATCTTTCCGAGGAAGAGTTGCGCCAAATGGCTCGCCATCCACTGGTGACGATCGGATCGCACGGCCTTTGGCATCCCAACTTCACTTTGCTGGAGACGGACGAAGCGCGATTCGAGCTGAAAGAATCAAAACAGATTCTGGAAGAGATCATTGGCGGAAACGTTGATCTGCTGGCCTGGCCGTACGGCGAGTGCAATCCGGAGTTGGAGCGTTTGAGCGGCGCCTGCGGGTATCGCGCGTCATGGTCTGTTTGGAAGGGGACCAACAGCGCACATTCGCGTTGGCGTGTACCCCTCGGCGGCCGCGATCACATGATTCGGTTCATCGCGAAAAGCTCAGGTCTCTATGGTCTAACAGAAGCCAGGCTGCACCGGGCGAAAGCCGGAAGGCGTGTTGTGCCGGCGACTGCGGCAGCCGACCGCTCACCGGTAACTACCTGACGAAAAGAAGATTTCCTGAACTCGGACATTTACATGGAAGCTGAAACTCCAACGCCCAAAAGCCGGACACGCGTGCTGCGCATCGCACATGCGAGCCTGACACCCGTGCTGCGAGCGCGTGAGCGCGCACTGGCGCGGCTGTTTCCCGAAATCGATTTGGAACTGGTGACTACCAC
>DATENS010000267.1:0-3991 GCA_035274925.1 Pyrinomonadaceae bacterium
GACACGAAAATTTATGGCCGCCTGACCGCCTGGCAAAACTGGATCTTTCAAAGGCCGAACGCGGTTGGCGAACACGGCGCTTTGACGAATTACGGAAAACCGACGCAGGCGCAGTTTGATTACAAGCGGACCTAGTTTAGAGGCGGGCAGTAGCCCGCCTCTAAACTTCATGGAAATTGTTTTATGAATCTATACGATCGCATTCCTAACAACGTAAATCTCTCGGACGACAAGCGGCTGCAACGCGCGCTCGAGAAATGGCTGCCAAACTTTCTTTCGTGGTGGCATGACATGGGGCCTGACGGCTTTCAGGAGAAAGACGTTTGGCTCCGCACCGCCATTGATGTGGGCTCGGAAGGATGGGCGCATTTCGACTATGTGAAGATGCCCGATTATCGCTGGGGCATTTTTCTCGAGCCGGCCCAGGCGGACGCCAAGGTTGGTTTTGGCGACAACTATGGTCAACCCGCTTATCAGGAAGTGCCGGGCGAATTTCGCAACGCGCTGCGCCGCATTATCGTCACGCAGGGCGATACGGAACCTGCTTCAGTCGAACAACAACGGAAGCTCGGCCACACCTGTCCTTCTCTTTACGACATGCGCAATCTTTTTCAGGTGAACGTGGAAGAAGGCCGGCACCTTTGGGCCATGGTCTATTTGCTGCAGGCGTATTTTGGGCGGGATGGGCGCGACGAAGCGGATGCGCTGCTCGAGCGGCGCAGCGGCAATCCTGATAAACCGCGCATCCTCGAAGCTTTCAATCAGCCTTGCGATGACTGGCTCAACTTTTACGCTTTCACGATGTTTACTGATCGCGATGGCAAGTATCAGCTTTCGGCGCTGGCTGAATCCGGGTTCGAACCGCTGGCTCGCACCTGCCGGTTCATGCTCACCGAAGAAGCGCATCACATGTTTGTCGGTGACACGGGATTGAGCCGCGTGGTCAAACGCACGGCGCAACTAATGAAGCAGAGTTCAAACGGGGATGTGCGAGCGTTGGGCGGCATTCCGCTCGACATCATTCAGAAGTACATCAACTTCTGGTTCAGTTACTCGCTCGATCTGTTTGGCGGAGAGATTAGCTCAAACTCGGCCGACTTTTTTGCGGCTGGTTTGAAGGGCCGGTTCAAAGAGCAGGAGCAGTACACCGACCACATTGCGGCGGAAGGCTCGTTCACGATGCAGGTGGTTGAGAATGGCGCGCTGGCAACGCGCGAAGTGCCGCTGCGAAATGCTTTGAATGAAGTGTTGCGTGGTGAATATGTGAAGGACTGCGAGAAGGGTTTGGCCCGCTGGAACAAGGCGTTGTCTGACGAAGGGTTGAGTGAACGTCTCTACTTGCCCAACATCCGGTTCCATCGTCATGTCGGCGAATACGCGGGACACTCGTTTGATCTCCAGGGTAATTTGATCACGAAGGATCAATTCGAGCAGAAGAAGTCCGAGTGGTTGCCCACGATGGAAGATCGGGAATACGTAGCCAGCCTGATGAAGCCGGTGACGGAAGTCGGCAAGATCGCGAACTGGATTGCCCCGCCCGCGACCGGCATCAAGGGCAAGCCGTTCGAGTTTGAGTATGTGAGGCTCTAAATTCCAATTGCGAATTCGGAATGCGAATTTTGAGTTAATCAAATGAGAGAAACTACTCAAGAGCCGGTTCGAGCAATTTCGAAATCCGCAATTCGCAATTCGAAATCGCTTGACCTATCTCGCTACGACCAGAAGCTCGAATTGATTCTGCGCACCTCGGCGCGCATCTTCGCCGAAAAGAGTTATCACTCGACGTCAATGCGGGACATTTCGCGTGAGACGGGAGTGAGCCTGGCCGGCCTTTATCACTACTGCAAATCGAAAGAAGAGCTGCTCTTTCTTATCCAGGACCATTGTTTCGGCCGAGTCCTCGAAAGATTCGAGCAGCGCATCAAGGGGATTGAGGATCCTTTGGAAAAGCTGCGCATCTTTATCGACAATCACCTTTCGTTTTTTGCGGCGAACATGGCCGAGATGAAAGTCCTCTCGCATGAAGCAGAATCGCTCGCGGGCGATTTGCACAAGCACGTTTCGACCAAGAAAGAAAAGTACGCAAAACTTGCCCGCCGGATTCTGCGCGACCTGCAGGAAAGGCAAGCCGCGGACGCGCGCATCGATCTGACGGTCGCCACGTATGCACTGTTCGGCATGATGAACTGGATTTATAACTGGTACGATCCCAGTGGCAAGTTGTCGGTCGCGCAACTGGTGGATAATATTACGCGACTGTTTTTGGCCGGGTTCCTTTCTTCATCAAGCGGACGGTCTGCATTTTCGCAGTCGCGAGCGCCTGAGAAGGTGAGCGTCTGGCGCACGGCGTAGCGTGTCAGAGCCATCTGCAGTAGCGGATGGTTGATCTGTCCATGGCTACTCAATTTGAATCCGATTTAACCGCCCGCTACCGCAGGCGGTTCTGACATTGTTAATGGCTGAACAAAACCTAGTTAATTACACAGTCGAGCAAGCGGTCGCAGTCCTGACCCTCAACGATCCGCCGGCGAATACGTATTCGTACGAGATGATGCAGCAGATCGATGCGCGCATCCTCGAAGCGCGGATGGACGAGAGCGTGCAGGTCATTGTATTGACCGGCAGTGGCGAAAAGTTTTTCTGCGCCGGCGCGAACATCCAGATGCTCAGCAACGTGACGCCGGAATTCAAATACTATTTTTGTCTGCATGCCAACGAGACGATGTCGCGCCTCGAACAAACACCCAAACTGGTCATCGCGGCAATCAACGGCCATTGCGTGGGTGGCGGCCTGGAAGTGGCGATGGCTGCGGACATTCGCGTCGCGCGTCGCAACGCAGGCAAGATGGGCCTGCCTGAAGTTTCGCTCGGCGTGCTCCCGGGAACCGGCGGCACACAGCGGCTGACACGTCTGGTCGGCAAGTCGCGCGCTATTGAGTTAATGGCGACGGCTGAATTATTTGATTTTGAAAGAGGCCGGGAGCTGGGCCTCGTCAATCAGATTTTTGAAGCCGAGTCGGGCGAGCAATTCATGACGCAGGTCCTGGAATACGCGCGCCAGTTCACCACGCCCGCCAAAGCGTCGCGTGCCGTCGGCAGAATTAAGCGCGCTGTGCAAACCGGTGGCGAAATTCCTTTTGAAGCGGCGCTCGCGCTTGAACGAGAATTGCAGCAGCAACTGTTTCAATCGGAAGACGCGAAAGAGGGACTGGACGCTTACGTAAATAAACGGAAGCCTCAATTCAGTGGGAAGTAAGTCAGTACCAACAATGGACGAAGATCTAATCAAAGTCGCTGAAGACAATGGCATCGTGACGATCACGCTAAACCGGCCTGAACGTCTGAATGCTTTTGTCGGTCACATGCGACGCGATCTGGCGGAAATGCTCGAGGAAGCCGGCAGCGATCCGCAGGTGCGCGTGGTGGTCCTAACCGGCGCCGGCCGGGCGTTTTGCGCCGGTGGCGATGTGAACTTCATGGCCGAACTCGTTGAGCGCAATGACAGCGAAGAGTTTTCTCGACTGCTCGGCGCAGCCCGTCGCGTGATTCTGGCGATTCGGCAAATGACCAAACCCGTGATTGCGTCGATTAACGGCCCCGCGTCCGGCGCCGGGTTTAACCTGGCGCTTGCCTGCGATCTGCGCATCGCCTCGACCGATGCGACCTTCAGCCAGTCATTCGTCAAGATCGGTTTTCATCCTGACTGGGGCGGAACATATTTTCTGCCGCGAATGGTTTCATCGAATCTGGCTTGCGAGATGTTTTTTCTCGGTGATGCGATTTCCGCGGACGATGCATTCCGGCTCGGCTTGCTGAACCACGTGGTCGCTCCCGATCAACTCGAAGCGGAAACCCGCAAGTTGGCTGAACGCCTGCGTGACGGCGCGGCGGTATCGATCGCGGCGGCAAAGCATGCGGTCTATGCCAGCGAACACGACAATCTGGAGCGCATGCTGCAGTACGAAGTCGAAGCTCAGATTCGCTGTTTTGA
>DATENS010000268.1:0-4172 GCA_035274925.1 Pyrinomonadaceae bacterium
AAACCCTTGTCCCCGCCGGCAGTGTAAGTCACTGTCGCGAGCGAGCCGTTCTCAAATTCGAGCATAACCACGAAGTTATCACGGGAATAGCGGCCGCCGTCGGGTAGCGCGCGACAAAGGATGCGTTTAGGGGAAGACGCAGCGAGGAAAATTAACAAATCTATGAAATGACATCCTTCCCCGAGGAGCCGCCCGCCTCCCTGGCTCAAGTCCTGGGCCCAGTGTTCCCGCGGAATGAAGCCGGCGTTCACCCGGAAGTTCAGAGTCAACGGTTCCTGTATCTCGTTGAGCCGATCCTTTAGCTCTACAATGAATGGAGCAAACCGCCGGTTAAACCCAACCATGAGCATTCTGGTTGGCGTCGTAGCCTGGTATGTTGCCACGATTTCATCCAATTCTTCATTGGTCAGGCAGAGCGGCTTTTCAACATAGACATGTTTGCCAGCATTGAGCGCCGCGATGACCTGTCCGGCGTGCTGGTTATGTCGCGTGAGAATTACGACCGTGTTGATTTCAGGATCGTGGAAAAGCTTGTCGATAGCGGTGCTGCAATAACGGAAACCGAATTTGTCCGCGGCGGTCCGCGCGGTCAGGCCGCCTCCACTGGCGATCCCGATTAGATCAACGCCGTCCGTCTGCTTGATAACCGGCAAGAGCGTCGCGTTGGCAAAGTTTCCCGCTCCTAATACTCCGAGAGTAACGCGTTCGAGAGCAGGGCCCGGTTCCTTCGTGAGAACGGCGGCGGCGGTCTCGATGGTATCCGCCAGTTCGGGCCCCTCCGGATAAGTCAATAGCACACCTAGAAACGGCTCCCCCGTCTTGCCCGTAATCAACTCGTACGCCTTCGCGGCATTTTCTATTGGAAACCTGTGGGTGATGAGTTTCTGAACTCCGATTTTGTTCTGCCCCAGAAGCTCGACAAAGGCTTCGATGTTACGTTGCTCCGTCCAGCGGACGTAGTCGTAGGGGTAATCGTGTCCTTTCTCTTCGTATTCCGGATCGTAGCGGCCAGGACCGTAGGATCGACTCAACCGGAAAGACAGTTCCTTGTCGTAAAAAACTTTTCGAGGGATTTCCATCCCGACAGCTCCAACGGCTACGATGGTCGCCCGACTGCGCGCAATTTGGCCGGCCAACTGGACCGGTTCGTTACTTGATGTGTCCGCCGTGATGAGAACAACGTCGAAACCGCGACCCGAGGTGAAGGCGTGGGCTGCCGACGGCGCGTTGTCATTGGCGCTAACTCGGTCCGCTCCCATTTCCAAGGCAAGGGCAACTCGTTGCTGATTCAAATCAATTCCGAAAACCTGACAGCCGGCCGCCCTTAACAATTGCACGGTCAGCTGACCAAGCAGACCCAGTCCGATAACAGCGACTTTATGACCGAGGACGGCTTCACCCTGCCGAATGCCCTGCATGGCGATGGCTCCGATGGTCGCAAAGCAGGCCGACTCGAAGGACACGTTATCCGGAAGCTTCACCACCAGATTGCGTGGAACGTAAGCAGCCTCTGCGTGGCTGGCGTACCCGCCTCCGGCGCACGCCACGCGATCGCCGGGTTGTAAGCCGGTGACCTTGGCGCCAACTGACACAACAATTCCCGCTGAGCTGTAGCCGAGTGGCAACGGTTGGTCCATGCGGTTACGCACGCTCTCGAGAGTGCTAAGGATTCCGTCATTGCGGGCTTTATCGATGACCTGTCGAACGAGATCTGGGCGTGCCTGGGCCTTCTGAAGCAGGTTTTTCTCGGCGAAGTTGACCACCATTCGTTCGGTTCCGGCCGAGACCAAGCTTGCGCAGGTGCGGATGATGACGCCGCCAGACTTAACCTGTGGGGTCGGGACGTCGAGCACGGTAAGCTCGCCTGTCTTAAACGTCTGGATGACCTGCTTCATTCCAAGGCAATCTAGGTGGGCTGCGGAACCGTATCCAGAAACGTTTGCATCCAAAGTTCGAGAGTAAGGAATTGCCAGATCTGCATGGACCAATCGTGTCGCCCTTCCCGATGTTGCGTGATGAAGCTGCGCACTGTGGCCGGATCAAAAAGACCGCGGCGCTGAAGGTTCGCCTCGCTCAAATGGTCATCGGTCATTTCCCGCAGATCGTGGGCGAGCCAATAATCGGCGGGGGCTCCGAAGCCGGCTTTCTTTTGCTCCAGCACTTCGCGAGGGAGGAGCGATCGCATGGCTTCACGTAGGATATGCTTGGTTTCTCCGTTACGAAGCTTGAGCTCGGGAGGGATGTTCCATGCCACCCATTCCGCAAGCTGCCAATCGAGGAACGGCACGCGGACCTCCACCGAAGAGGCCATGCTCATCTTGTCGTTATAGGTTAGATTCAGAGTCGTCATGAATGCCTTCGTGTCCAGGTAAAGCATTTGGTTCAGAAAATCACTTTCGGAGACGGAGTCAAAGTAGGCGAGATGTCGCGCCCGCGGCTCCGTGCCCGATAGTTTGCTCCACGTATCCGGTAGAAAAAGGATCGCCTTTTGTTCCTCCGTGAAGTAGGTGCTGTCCATCAAGAAGCGGTCGCGCGCATCTAGAGATCCGCTTCGCGCCATTTTTTTAGCGAGCCGAACATGCCCGCTGAAACGCGTGCCTCGCATCGACGGAAGCGAATTAACGAGGGGCTCGATCATGCGCTCCCGTAAGAGTCTGGGGATACGCTGGTAGGTCAACGCCATTCGATGAGCCTGATGCTTACGGTACCCGGCGAAAAGCTCGTCCCCGCCAACTCCGGATAACAAGACCGTAACTGTCTTTCTGGCTTCTCGATTGACAAGGTAAGCTGTGATAATTGCCGGGTCCGCCACTGGTTCGTCCATGTGCCAAACAAGCTTCGGCAAGAGAGCGACGACATCGGGTTCGACCACGATCTCGGTGTGTTCGCAGGCAAAATGAGCGGCGGTGCGTCGCGCAACATCGGTGTCATCGAGATTATTCTGCCCGACGCGATATTTCGCTGGAAAAGCGATGGTATAAGTTCGAGGCCGTCCGGCCGAGCTTTGTTTCATGGCCGCGACAATGCTGCTCGAGTCCAGGCCAGCGCTGAGAAAGGCGCCGAGCGGAACATCGCTCAATAATTGAGACTTCACCGCCCCGACGAACCGGTCGCGCAGCTCTGCGGCCAGGTCTCTCCCGTTAACGTGGTAAGCGTGTTCAGCCGCAGGAAACCGCAGATCCCAGTAACGGGTAATCGACAAGTCCTCGCCCCGATACACGGCATAATGCCCGGCGGGAAGCTTGTAAATACCATCGAACATCGTAAGAGGGTCAGGCACCCAGGTGAAGGTGAGATACTGGTGCAAGGCCTGAAGGTTCAATTGCCGAGGCATACCCGCGAGTTCAAACAAGGACTTGATCTCGGAACCAAACGCTAGCCTGTCTCCGGCGTGAACATAATACAGCGGTTTGATTCCAAAATGATCGCGGGCCAGAAAAAGTTCCTCTCGTTCCTTATCCCACACCGCGATGGCAAACATTCCGTTTAATTGCCGGACAGAAGCGGGTCCATATTCCTGATAAAGATAAAGGATGGCTTCGGTGTCTGAGTGCGATCGAAAACGGTATCCCTTTTCTTCCAGTTGCTGTCGCAGCTCCGGGTAGTTGTACACCTCTCCGTTGTAGACAATCAGGTAGCGGCCGTCGGTTGACACCATCGGCATGTGGCCGGCTGGCGAAAGGTCTAGGATAGCCAGCCTTCTCGAGCCGAGTCCGATCGGCCGGCCGTCACGCGTTCGACCAAGCCAGGTCCCGCTGTCATCGGGGCCACGATGCGCGACCAACTGCGTCATCCTTTCCAAAGCTGGCGCGTCTCCCCAATTAACAAAGCCGGCAATTCCGCACATAAATTCAAACTCCGAAAAGCAGACCCGACATTGAGAAGAAAATCATCGAACAATCTTACCGGTATTCTTTTCCAGAACCGTTTTCTTGACCGCAAATCCAGGTTCGGACTCGAGCCGCACATCCGATTTGAGGTGACCGTCCGAGATATTGTTGCGAATAATATTGCCGGTAGCGCTGCGTTTTCGCGCCGCAACCACAATCCCGTTATGGGCGAGGGCGGAGGTCAGCCGCCGGCAGACATTGTTAGCAACCAGATTTCGGTCGCCGTCATTTACCATGATGTCGCCAAGCCAGATATCGTTGAAATTATTGACCCATTGAGAA
>DATENS010000269.1:0-7642 GCA_035274925.1 Pyrinomonadaceae bacterium
TGAAACTCCAACGGCCAATGCAACACTGGCCGCGATCAAAAGGCCAGCGACACTCAAAAGTTTCCATTTATTAGTCATGCAAAATTCCCTACCTCTTTCTAATGGTCTTTCTTCCTACCGGTCGCGATATATTGGGCGTAAATCTGGATCCTTCAATCAGTCCGCAGATATGGCCCTTAACCGGACCCGTTTTGTCCCACTCTGCCAGCGTTGCCGCCAGCTCGTTGCGACAGCGACGCATTTCACGCATGTGCTCATCCAATTCCTGCAACCGTGTGCGAACGATGTCGCGCACTGCTTCGCAGGGACTCGCGCCTGCCTGTTTCTCGGCTATGATCTGTTTGATCTCGTCGAGCGAGAAACCAAGAACCTGAGCGCGTTTAATAAAGTCGAGACGCTCCAACACCTCACGGTCATACAAGCGGTAGCCACTTTCCGTGCGACCCGGACGACCGAGGAGTCCACTCCTCTCGTAGAAGCGCAGCGTCTCGATTCCAGCACCACTCATTCTCGCCACCTCGCCGATCTTCAATGCGGCCGACGACTCTGCAGCCACTTTTTGTTTTGGTCTAACGGACATCTCCCTATTCCTCACTCAGTTCTCGGTCAGCAAAACTCGACTCTATGACTATGGCAATGGCACTCCCACTCCAGCAGCGCGCAAAGCCTGTTCATCAACTGGACCTAAAGCGCAACATCCAGCAAGCACGCCATCAATAACTATCGCCGGAACGCGGCTGATGCCCAGTGTTGCGGCCCTCGCAGCTACGTCCGGTTGGTGCATGTCCAGCACTTCTGTTTCACACGATGGGCACGCTATCCGTTTAACCGTATCTACAGCCTCCTCGCACGCCGGGCACCCGGCGCTAAAAATCTCGATTTTACGTTTCTTGTTCATGAATTCCCTCCTATTAGCTGTTCTTTCTCAAACGCAACCCTATTCTAAACCCTGTAGTCGAGTACAGAGTCAAGCATTGCGCCTTAAATTTAATTTGTCTGTCGGAGGACTTTAGGCTCGCGGCGGTTATTAGAATCAGGCAACCGTGTCGCGAGAGAGATCAACGAAGCACGATAACACTGCGATGTGCTGAACAGTTCATATCCGAATTCTCACCATATAGTTCGTACTGAGGTGTATCCACAACCTGAATAGCGGATGCAGAACAACATCGATGACGGCGGACGCATTGGCCAAGGCTACCACGTTAAGCTGTGCATTTGTTCGAGTACGAGTTTCGCAGTGGTTGAGGGCTCCAGCATCCAATCAAGCTTGTAGTTCAGCACGCGTCTGCAGTAACCGCAGAATGTGGCCGCGCGAGATTACCCCTTCGAGTTTACCGTCCCGCACCACAGGCAATTGATTCACGTCCTCGCGCGTCATTCTCTCCAGCACCTCGTTAACCTCCATCTCCGGGCTGATCGTGTGAATTTGATCCAACGGTCGCATTACATTATCAACGGTTGTGTACGGCCATTTCGCTCGCTCAATATCTTTCACTTCGTGTGGTGTGATGATGCCGACGATCCGCCCTTGCTCCTCAACTACGAAGCAACGACTGCCACTACGCAGGAGGTGTTCATCAACGAAGGTTTGCAAGTTTGTTAGACCATCTATCTTTGGACAATCGGTGGTCATCACATTTTTCGCGCGCAGACCCCGTAACGTTTCTGTGAGCATAAGCTGCGCATAACTAGCGCGGGCGGCATCCAGCAGAAACCAACCAATGAAGGCCAGCCAAAGGCCACCGAAGCCGGCTCCACTAAAGAAACGAAAGATTCCAAGGATGATAAAACCGAAAGCCACAATCTGGCCTACCCGAGCAGCTATTGCCGTCGCACGAATGGCGTTGCCGGTAATCCACCAGATTATTGCGCGCAAAACACGCCCGCCATCGAGCGGAAAACCAGGCACCATATTGAAGACTGCGAGTGCGATATTGATAACGCCGAGCCACATCAGAATTGCCACTGGCGGAGTCTGGGCTATTACTTCCGGATTCCAGCCCAAAACCCAAGCCAACGCCAGACACAGAAGGCCGATGAGAAAGCTCGTGATCGGTCCCGCAATTCCCATCCAGAATTCGGTCTTTGCATCCACGGCTTCTTTCTCGATCATTGCTACGCCGCCGAGCGCAAAGAGCGTGATTGAACGCACGGGAAGATTTCTTGTTCGGGCAACGAGCGCGTGCGAGAGTTCATGTACGACAATTGCTGCGAAGAAGAGGAGCCCGGTCACGATCGCTGAAGTCCAGATCACTGCATCACCCCATCGAGGGTTGTTCATCCGAAAGTGTTGGGCCAGAGAGAGTGTGATCAACAACGCGATGATCACCCAACTGTAATGGAGTCCGATCTCAATGCCGAAAATGCGGCCTAACTTAATCTGAGCTTTCACACAATTTCCTTATATAGACAGCGCACGTTATTTGATCTCAAACGTCAAGGTCGCCCATTTTGATTCATAGTCCAAACCCGGCACGGTGACCTTTTCCATATTTATCGTCTTTACGAACCATTTCCCTGGGGCGACCAATTTGAAATGCGCGATCCCTTTCTCATCCGTGCGGACGCTAACTGAATTGAGCTTTCCATCCTTCGGCTCCCAGCCCGCTGTCAAGAACTGATTTGACAAGGGCCTTCCATTCAGCAAACAGAGCACTGGAATCGTATTCCCAGTCTTGAGCGAATATGGATTCTTCTGCGGAACGAGCTCAATCGGGTGGTTCAACGATTTTTTGTAATCATCGCTGAGAGTATCGCCGACTTGGAATATCGCACGCACGTATTTTGAGTACCTTTGAGTCGCGCCTTTCTCCAATTCGTTGTTCTTTCTGCGCGCCTCGAGTACATCGGGCATGCCGTCTTCTTCAAGAAACTTGTTAAACTCCGCGCCCGTGCGCGTGTTTTCCCTAGTCTTCGTAGAAATGCCAATAACATAAGTACCCGGCGCTGCGGTTTGGAATTCCATTACAGACATCTTCTCTTCAGCGCGCCAGACAACTGAGTCGCCGCTGGACGGCGATAGACTCGGACCGAGCAGACTCAAATTGACAACCCGGTCACGCGCTACTGCGCCGTCACTCTCTTTAAAAGTTCCGTTCAATACCTTGACCGTCGCTTTTGAGTTGGGCCTGAGGAAATACGAGTCGAGTTTTAGAAACAGATCATGGGCCTGTGCCGCCGCCGCGATAATCACAATCGCCAGACCTGCGATAATAGGTTTACGAATCATTTCGCTGAGTCTCCTTCTAAAACGTACAAATCCAGATAGGCTTTGGTCCACAAGGCAATGCCCATCGTAGCGAGCACAGGTGCGGGTCCCAACGCCCAATCGGTATAGTGCAACGCAGAGTACCGAGGCCTTTCTACGGCGTCGGGCGTGTATTGGCGTTCCTGTTCCTGTTGCCGTTCATGTTCATGTTCATGTGCTCGTTTGCATTCATGTTGCCGTGCACATTCGCATTCGCATTAGCGGGGCTGGCCGTAGGGCTCGGTGAACTAGTGACCGTTGTGTTTGTATTGGTGTTGGTGTTTGTCGTTGTCGTACACGATGTCCACAACACTGTTAACGCGACCAGAAATAGGACCAAAAGTGTTCGTTTCATTGTTTCCTCCTGTCATTGAGAAGCAAATGTTTTAATCGCGGGGCTAAGGCGAAAATTTTTAGCGGTCGACGCTGTGGTTGTTCTATATGCACCTCGCGGCTCGCGATAAGTCATGAGCAACACTGCGGCGACCAGTAGCATTGCAATCCAGGGAAAAGCGAGCCAGCCGAACCTCTTTCGCCACACTACCTCCGCTCCTTTAAATATCCCGGCAAGCAATATCGCAAATCCCATGTAGGCGTGCTTTCTTCCAGCTTCAGCTATTGCCTCGGGCGTGCCGTATTCTGTATGAACGAAAAACATCGCTCCGATTATTGCCAGAGCGACCGGCGAGACAAACTTCCAAACTGTTGCCCGAGTCTTATTTGTTCTTAGCAACATTTCGCCCAATCCTGCAGCCAACAACAGCACTGCCATCGCAAAATGCTCTCGCTGCTGCGGATCTCTTATCACCAGATTCCACGTGGTTCCGATGCCACCAACTCCACGCTGCAGCAGAATGAAAGCTGGCAGGAAGACGCCGGCAATTAAAATCAATCCAGGCCAGACATACTGGAGACCTCTTGACTGCGCATAACCGAACGTTTGAAGCAACGCGAGAAGAGCTACGATTGCGAACAGCCCGCCTTCAATCCAATGCGCGAGATTGGAGATCCACTGGAGTTCTTCGGGCGTTTGTGGTCCCATGGCGGCTTGCTTACCTATCGGTTTCTATCCGCGTTCGATCTGAGATCGTCCGTGTAGTCCCATGCTCTGGGCCGACACTATAGAGCCAAGCTCTCCCCGAGCTGCTATCACCTTACTTCTCACCGGTCCGGCTCGCGTGGTTCGAGTAGCAAATCAATATCAACTTGTGCAATCCAACTAATCCTGTCGGTTCCTCCTAAAATCCAGCCGTGATTGTTGAGTTGATCGTTCAGTGAACCCGCGCCCGGCTTTACGAGCTCAAGATAGCGTCTCATGTTCTCGTCAGGACTTCCGGATCGCAAGAGAATCATTGGACCATGCTTACCCATATGCGACAGCAGAGATCCAGTGACCGCCTGCTGCCAGTCATCCGGATTCACAAAGGTGAAGTTATGTCCAGCCTCGGCGATGCCCCAACCAAAATCACGTGACCACCAGTCGATCCAGTAGCCCTGATTCAGGCCGGCATCTCGATAGCCCGCAAACTTAACGCTCAAATCGAAAGCGTCACTGCCAGGTACGCGCTGTACGTGGCCGTATGAGGCAAGCTCGCGCGCTACCTTGTCGGAGATAATTGTGGAATCGCCGAAAAGATAAATAAATGACTCATCGCGAAACCTATGAGACAAAGCGCGTTTAGTAGCTTCAGGCACAAGCTCACCTTGCACGAAGAACAGTCCGTGTCCCATGTGAGCATTCCAGGCAGCGGCGGGCAGTCCGGTTGCGAGTTGGTTGTATTGGACAATGCCCACTTCGTCTGGATGATCTGTATGCACATCCGCAGCCCACGTATCAAGTTCTTCGGAAAGCACGAATGGATCTTCGGTACGAAAAGCGCGCGTCTTGTAATCAAGTTTGTCCTGTACCTCACGTTCGATGCGCTCCGATATTGGCCCGACGAGATAGACTTGAACACCGAAGTCATAAGTATTTCCATCAGGACCCAATCGCTTCATCTCAGCCAGCGTTTCTGGTGGGAGGCGATCGGCATCCACGTAAAGCACAGGCGAGTTAACGGGAAAATGTGTAATCCGTGACGCCGCCAATATTGCATCCGCTTGTCGATCCACACGCACTAGCGTAATAGCATGAGGCCGGTCTTCATGGTGTGTCGCTCCATAAGTTGCCTGTGTGATAGCCGTCGCGGCCGCATAAACATTCGGCCCATATAGTCTAGTGGTGTTAGGTGTGACATAAGTCGTTCCGCTATCCACATCGCCAGAGGGCAGGGCGGCTTCTGGCGATATAGTCGGCGAACTTTTGGGTTGCGCGAACGAATGCCAACCCAATAGCAACACGCTAACCAGTACGATCGATAAGATGTAAACCCTCTCGCGCATCTTCGTGTCCCCTCATTTGCCGAGACCAAAGCTCTCGCCTACCGGCTACACGTTGCGTGCGTGCCACAGCGCATCCAGAAACATTCCAATCCCGAGCAATGCCAGCACTGTCGCATCACTGAAGAGGTGCTGCTGGCTCATGCCGAGAAGTGGAGCGCCTGTTAGCTGCGTCACCCAGGCTCCGACCAGTGCAAGTAAAGCCAGTGTGAACAAAACTCTACCGATGTAAACGGCGATTCGAGCTGCAGTAAGTGCATTCATTATTTCCCTCCACCTGAATAGCGGTACAAGCTACATCGTGCCCATTTTTTTGCCACGCCTTACCATCCAGTAGTTAAATGGCAGCACAACTAGGAAGCCGATAAACACGGAGAACAACAGCGTGCTCCACATCGTGAAATCATCGTTCGTAGGCATCTGCATGGCGGGCAAAAAGAACATCTGCTGCCACCACATTGTTGGCATCATCCCCAAAGACTCGACACTCATCGTCGCAACCATTATTGGCAGACCGACCACAAAGGCCTTTCGATAAGAACTGATCTTGCGCTCATGCATAGTCATCGGCGTGTGAAAGACCAGCATCATCACCACTAACGCTATGAGGTACATTAACACCATCATCAAGAACATCGATGTGCCAATAAAATAGAGTGGGCCATTGAAACGAATGATAGGAAAACCGATGTACGCCACGAGGAAAACAGCGAGACACATCAGCATCATGTCAAAAGCAAACATCATGACAGTCGCGCCTACTGTTTGCAGCCAAAGCGGACGCTCCCACATCGTCATCCCTTCGTGCTTCATCTTCGTGCGGCCGTGATAACTCAGGATGTAAAGCCAGAGCGCAATCGGCCCAAGCATCAAGGCGAAGATAACCCAAGCCGCTTTCATCATCGGCATAACATCGGGCATTCGTTTGATTGCATGAAACAGAATCCAAAGGCCGCATGCCACAGAAAGAATCAGCCAACTAATACCCAACGCTTCGTAGCCCGAAACAGCCGAATCGCTAAGCGTCATGTATTGCTCGATCTCCTGTGAGTAATCGGCCCAGGCTTGAGTTCCGTACGCGATCCGGTCAAAACTGCCAACCACCCAGACGTGGTTGAATGGCCCTTCCGCCGGCGTCGCAGCGAAGATTGGTCGCTGACGCCACAGATAGTTATCAACAACGGCAGGCAAGCGATCTTTTTCGGTGAACAACAGGGCGCCTGACTTGCCGGCACGCGCGAGATGAGCCGCGGCCACCGCATCACGCCAGTTTTCACCATTGACCAGGATGGTGTTTGCATTGGAAAACTGGCCCGCGCCTCTGCCCGTTCTGCCCCACCCAAAATCAGCACCCGCGTCTCGAAACTCCGCGAAGTGCACCGCACTCACGAAATAGTCACTACCCTCGATGCGAGTGGTCCTGCTCAACTGCTGTAGTTGGTTGACAACTTCGTCCGAGATGATGGCGTTTGAACCAAGTACAAAGATGCGAGCGTTCCCATTTCGCCGTTGCAGCGCTGTTACGGTCGCGTCAGGAACTTGATTACCGGTCACGAAAAGAACCGGCGTACCCGTCCGCGCGGAATAAGCCGCCGCCGGCATTGCCCAGCGATAATCGCTCTCAGACGAGACCACAATTACGTTGCTGGAGAAACCGCCACCAGCGTTCGCACGACGTTCATCAATAGCGGCGGCAATGGATGCAGGATCGTTACCGGTCATGCTCTCGCCAGGCGTGTCGCCGGTGGTGTTTATGTAAATAGTTTTAGGTTGGAACGCAGTAGGCGCGGGTGAGGGCTCAGTTGCTGGACCAGGCGAAGGACTTGACACTACTTGTGCTGTGGCAACTGCACTCCCGCGGCGAAGGCGCTGGACTTCCCGATTAACATCTTCATCGCTACTGCTCGTAACAACGAGCGCGGCGTTGAATGGGCGCGCTATTAGCGAAGTAGCCGCGCGTGCTGTGCGCCAATCGTCAGGAAGGTTCAGAATTGTGCCCGGACTGTTCTCCGG
>DATENS010000270.1:0-10795 GCA_035274925.1 Pyrinomonadaceae bacterium
AAGAGCGCGTCGCGTAAAGCACGTCGCTGAGGTCAATATCGCCAGAAGGCCGTGTGATATATTCGCACCGTTCAACTCGCATGTTTTGTCGAAAGGCCAAATGGATGGTATCGAAACTCGCTCGTTTTGTTCTCGCAACCGTTGTGCTCGTCGCCGCTGTCCAATATTTGGCGGCGCAGAACTGTAACCGCCACGTCGAGCCGGTAGGGCGCTTTTCACTTTGTCTCCCCGATGATTGGATTGTCCGTGAGCGGCCGGGCGATAAGTTCAAAGGGCTGTTCGGAACGCGTTTGGACGATTTCACTCCGAACATTAACTTCCGTGACGAAACGACTAGCATGGCATTGAGTGATTATACCGCCGCCAGTGTTAGGCACATTCTTGCGAGCAAGGAAAAGATTGGCGCTACCAGTATCGAGCTGCTCGGTCAATCGGATTTCGTTACTGATTCAGGCGTTCGCGGAATTCGTGTGGTGTTTAAATCACTTTTCAAAGGTCTCGAGTTGCGCACGATTCAATATTTTTTCGATGATGGTCGGGGCCGGAAGTTAATCGTAACGGGAACAAACCTCGAAAAGCACCAGGAAGTTTTTGATCGCGTCTTCGATCACGCGGCGAAGTCTTTCCTTGTAGATTAAGTGTTTGCTTCACCACGTCACCGTTTTCTTATCCAGAATTCCTGCCTTGATTAATGAGTGTCCACGCCATCGACTTTGAAGTCTCTGCAACTGAAGGAAATGCTCGCAGTGGAGTTCTCACGACATGTCGTGGCGAGATCGAAACGCCCGTGTTCATGCCGGTTGGCACGGCCGGAACCGTGAAGGGAATTCGTTTCGAGCAGCTCGAAGCCTCTGATCTGGACGCGCGGATCATCCTGGGAAATACATATCACCTCTGGTTGCGTCCGGGAATTGAAACAATCAAACAGTGCGGTGGTTTGCATAAGTTCATCGGCTGGGACCGGGCGATGCTGACTGACTCGGGCGGATTTCAGGTTTTCAGTCTGGCAGAAATTCGAAAGGTAACCGAAGAAGGGACCGAGTTTCGATCGCACATCGACGGCGCGTTGTGTTTTCTGTCGCCTGAAATCTCGATGGAAGTGCAGGCGGCCCTCGGCGCAGAAATCGCGATGGCCTTTGACGAGTGCCCTCCCGGCAAAGCGTCTCTGGCGGATGCGCGGCGCAGCATGGAATTGACGTTGCGTTGGGCGCAGCGTTCGAAGGACGCGTTTGATGTAAACCAAGCCAGTACGACAAACTTAAATTTGTCGAACAATACGCTTCCAGGCAGACAAGCCCTGTTCGGCATAGTTCAGGGAGGTGCCCACCTTGACCTTCGCCGCGAGAGTCTGGAGCGCACCGCTGAAATTGGGTTTGATGGTTTCGCCATCGGTGGACTAAGTGTCGGCGAGGAAAAACCCGTGATGTTGGAGATCATCCAGGACATCGCGCCGCGCATGCCCGCGGACAAACCGCGATACTTGATGGGAGTGGGAACCCCGGAGGACCTGTTGGAAGCCGTCGCGCGCGGCGTCGATATGTTCGATTGCGTGTTGCCCACCCGGAATGGCCGTACCGGTCAGGCTTTCACCTCGCGCGGCAAACTCAATATCAAGAATGCTCGCTTTTCGTCAGACACGATGCCGCTCGACGAATCGTGTCCGTGTTCCGTTTGCCGGCGCCACTCACGGGCGTTCATCCGTCATCTCTATCTGGCTGGGGAAATGCTCGCCAGCATCCTGTTAACACACCACAATTTGGCGTTCTTCCTTGACACTATGAGGCACGTCAGGCAAGCTATCCGTTCTGGTCAATTCGCTAAATTTCGGCGAGAGTTCACTGAGCACCTTAGCTCTGGTTTGGAATAAAGCGTGTGTCGCAGGCGTGGTTTTCGCAGGCAGATCTTAGAAGACACTCGCATCTGAAAATATGTTCGCTCTAATACTGTTTCAGGGCGCCGGCGGTCTCGGCTTTCTGGTGCCCATGCTGCTTGTCTTTGGCGTGTTTTACCTGCTGCTGATTCGTCCTCAGCAGAAGAAGCAACGCCAGCTTCAGTCGCAGATAGCCGACCTGAAGGCCGGCGACAAGATCGTCACCACCGGTGGAATCATCGGTACGATTACCGCTGTCAAAGACACCAGTTTCTTAGTGCGCAGCGCCGACAAGTCGATTCTGGAGATTGCCAGATCGGCCGTCGCAGGAATTGATTCAGAGGAGACCAAATAGTCTTTTGTTAGTTCGACAAACTTCAGTTTGTCGCCAGATTTCAGGAACGACAGACTCGAGTTTGTCGGACAGGTTAGATGAAAAAGAAGAATCTGCTGCAGCGATCGATTGTCATAGCCATCGTCACGATCGCGGGGCTTTACATCGTAATTGGACCACGTGGCCGTCGTCCTCATTTTAATGACTTCACCTGGTCGGGAATCAAAAACACACTCCGGCAAAACATTCGCCTGGGACTGGATCTCAAAGGCGGATCTCACCTGGTCATGAGGGTGAGGACCGATACCTACCTCAAGAAGCTAACCGACGACAATGCCAACGCCGCTCGCAAGGCCGCCCAGGACAAAGGCCTGCCGGTGAAGGACGCCCGGGCTGAGACGACCGGTGAGTATCGATTCCTGGTGGAGACTCTTGACCCCGCAAAGCTGAAGGACATCGAAACGGCCGTAAAGGAAAAGGTTGATGTTACCGACTGGTCCTCGTCGACCAGCGGGAATACGATTTCGTGGACATTGTCACAGTCGGCCCAGCGATTACTTGCCGAGCAAGCCACCGAGCAAGCCAAGCGGATCATTGAAGGGCGGTTGGACGCTTTTGGAGTCGCCGAGCCGCTGGTTCAACGGCATGGGTCGCTCAACTCTTATCGAATTTTGGTGCAAATGCCCGGAATTCAGGATCCGGAGCGAGTCAAACAACTACTCAAAGCAGAATCGCGACTGGATCTGGTGCACGTGATCAGTCCGCCCAGTCCGGCGCCCGCGCAAACCTACAACACCAAGGAAGAGGCAGCCGCGAGTTTGAATGCAAGTGGCGCCATTCCTCAGGATCGGAGGGTGTTGCCATATTCCGAACGTGACGAGCCCACGGCCGCAGACCAAACTCAGAATCCGCCAGTCGAAAAACCCAAGAAGTGGGTAGTGGTGGAAATGCCGCCGGTCGTCGATGGAAACGAACTGAGAACAGCGACGGCCACGCAGGGCAGTGGCGGAATCAGCGATTATCAAATCTCGTTTTCCTTGAAGCCAACCGGGGCAGACAAGTTCGGCAAGTGGACCGGCGCCAGCATCAACGAGTACATGGGCGTCGTTTTGAATGACGAGGTTAAATCGATCGCCTTTATCAAAAGCCAGATTTACGACCAGGGCGAGATCACCGGACGGTTTTCCAAGGAATCCGCGGAAGACCTGGCGTTAACTTTGCGGTCGGGTGCTTTGCCCGCTCCCATTGAGTACCAGGAAGAGCGCACCGTCGGGCCCAGCCTCGGCGCCGATTCAATTCGTTCTGGTGTAAAAGCTTCTGTCTACGGTCTGTTATTCGTAGTCGCCTTTATGCTCTTTTACTATCGCGGCTCCGGAGTAAACGCCGTGGTCGCGCTGCTGCTTAACATGATTCTGATGCTGGCCGGCCTGATCATATTTGGCGCGACCCTGACACTGCCCGGCATCGCCGGCATGATTCTTACGATCGGTATGGCGGTCGATTCTAACGTGCTGATCTTTGAAAGAATCCGAGAAGAGCTGGAGTCTGGCAAGACGGTTCCTTCCGCGGTCGAACAGGGGTTTACCCGTGCCATCGTAACCATCATCGATACCCACGTAACCACCGTGGTTTCTTCTCTGTTTCTGTTCGTGTTTGGCACCGGGCCGTTGCGCGGGTTCGCGGTCACCCTGATTCTGGGACTGGTGATAAATCTGTTTTCGGCAGTTTACGTTTCGCGCACGATATTCATGTGGCTCCTGCGCCGTAAGCCGCGCGCTGAGTCCCTCAGTATTTAAAATGATTCAAATCTTCAAACAGGTAAATTTTGATTGGCTCGCCTGGCGGCGACTGTTTATTGGAATCTCAATCATTCTGATGGTCGCCGGACTGGGCTCAGCGGTTTTCCGCGCGGTGAAGCACCCGGGTGGCACCAGCGCATTCAACCTCGGCGTTGACTTCAAAGGTGGAACCGTAATCACCGCGAGATTCAAGCAGGCAATGACGGCTGAGTCGATCCGCGAAACCCTCGGCCGGCAGTCAGTCAAGGACGCCATCATTCAGCCAGTCGTGGACAAGCCTGACACGTTCCTGATCAAGCTGCCGCTGGAAGGCGATGGTTCGGATGAATCTCAGGCGGTGGAACTCGGACGGCAAAAGGTTCGCGCTGCGCTGAACACCATCGGCCCTGAGGGAACCACTTACGAAATTATCGGCACCGATGCGGTCGGCGCAGTGGCCGGTGCTGAATTAAGGAACAAGGCGATTGCGGTTACGCTGGCGGCGCTGGTAGGCATGCTCGTCTACATCGCCTTTCGGTTTGAATGGACATACGGCGCGGCGGCAGTCATCGCAGTCTTTCACGACGTGCTGGTGACGCTCGGGTTCTTTTCAATTTTTCAATGGGAAGTGAACCTCACGGTGATCGCCGCCTTTCTGACTCTTGTCGGCGCGTCGGTTAATGACACGATCGTGGTGTTTGACCGCGTGAGAGAAAACCGGAAGCTGCACCGCCGCGACAGCCTTTACAAGATTACCAACGATTCAATCAATCAAACCCTTTCGAGAACGGTCATCACTCAGGGTCTCATCATTTTGTCAGTCCTGGCCATGGTGATTTTCGGCGGCGAGGTGTTGCGGGCCTTCTCGCTTGCCTTGCTGATCGGAACAGTGGTCGGCACCTATTCTTCGATCGCTATTGCCAGCCCCATCATGGTTTGGTGGGAAAGAAAAGTTGAAGCAGCCAACAGGCTCACGACGGCGGCTCCGCGCGATGCCGGGCTGCAATCGTCACCTCTCAATGCCGGGAAGCGCAAAGGCGTGGGCAAACCATCGCGCGCGGCTTAAAGGCCGGCCGGGAACATACCGTCCCATACGGGTTCTAACTTAAGTGTTGTTGGCGAGCGGCATGCGTAGTAATGTCGCAAAAATGCAGTAATAAGCTTTTTGTTTACTCTTGACTTGGCTGTAAATGCGGCTTAGACTGCACTCGTTGCTGGCCAATTAAATACGTTTTGCAATCGTGCCCTTTTGACTTTGGGAAACGCACGGTGTTTCGTACGTTGAGATGGCCAGTTTCTTTGTGCTCCGCAAAGTAACTGACCCAAGCGGGCTCCTTTCTTTCCGAAGTGTCTAAAAGATGCGATTGCGCACTGTTTGTCGCAATCATATTTTGACGAAGCGTTGTTCTGACCCTTTTGGCGCCGAATAGGGAGGAATAGAAGATGTTCGAAAACTTAGTCGAATCTGGATCACATTCAGCTGATCTGAAACGTAAGGGCTCGTTTCTCGGAGTCTTTGCGCTTGTTTATTTAGTCCTGATCGCCATCGGACTTGTGGCCGGCATTTGGTGGGCCACCGCTAATATCGACGCGCAAACTCTTGAGCTCACTGCCTTGATCGCGCCGGTGCCGGTCGCGCAACAGCAGCAGCAGCAAAAACAAGAGGCGAAGCCGGAAAAAATCGAAGTCAGCAAGAATGTTGACGTTCGTAAAGAATTGATTGCCGACGTTAGCCGTGCCGATCTGGTGCCCAAAGAGTTGGGAACCAAGGCGAGCGATATTCCGCCGGTGCGCAAGAACGTCGTGACCATGGTGGGCAGCGCCAACTCGAACGCGATTGCCCCGGTAGCACCCGGTACCGGATCGGGCAACATTATTTCCACGCCGGCGAGGGTCGACGTGGCCGAAGCGCCACCGCCGCCGCCACCGAAACCTACGCCACCAAAGGCGCCGATTTCCGGAGGCGTACTCAACGGAAAAGCAGTTCGCCTGGTGCAGCCGCCCTATCCGGCGATTGCGCGTAGCGCGCACGCTTCGGGCCAGGTTAAGGTTCAGATCGTCATTGACGAAAACGGCAATGTGATTTCTGCCGCGCCGATGTCGGGCCACCCGCTCTTGCAGGGTGCAGCCGTGGCGGCGGCGCGCGCGTCGAAATTTACGCCGACAAAACTGTCAGGCATGCCCGTGAAGGTTTCTGGCGTAATCATCTACAACTTTGTGGCGCAGTAATTAGAGACGGCCGCTGCTTTTCACCGAAAGGGCAGCGGCCGTAACTTGCTGCTAACGAATTCAATCGTAATTTACTTTTCTGGAGGATCTACCGTGACAATTCTAACAAGCATCCTGGGAACGAAGGCTCTTTCATTGCTTTTCGTTCTTTGGCAGGCCAGTCCTTCTCCTGCCGAGGCCTCGGCCGCCAACGAGTTCACCATGACCGAAATGGTGAAGAACATGGGCGCCGTCGCGATTACGGTCGTGATCATTCTCTTGATCATGTCGGTCTATTCAATTGCCATCATGGTCGAGCGCTACCTGACCTATACGGCCGCCAAGAAGCAATCGCGAGAGTTTGCTCCGCGCGTGGCCCAGGCGCTGAAGAATAATCGGATTGAAGAGGCCATCAATATCAGCGACAAGCATCGCAAGTCGCACCTGGCGATGGTAGTCAACAGCGGATTGCAGGAGTTTCGCGCTCATGAGCAGTCGTCCGAAATTTCCGGCGACGAGATTGAAGCGTCAAAGCGCGCCCTGCAGCGCGCCATCGCGATCAAGACTGCGGAGTTTCGCCGCGGCTTGTCGGGCCTGGCCACCATCGGATCGACTGCGCCATTCGTGGGTCTGTTCGGAACCGTGTTCGGAATTATCAACGCGTTCCGCGGCATGAAGAACGCGGAGTCAGCCGGTATCTCGGCGGTTGCGGGTGGAATCTCGGAAGCGCTGTTTACCACGGCCCTCGGTCTGGTCGTGGCGGTGCCCGCGGTGTGGCTGTTCAACTATTTCACCGGCAAGGTCGACGGTTTCGTGGTGGAGATGGACAACTCAGCTTCAGAGCTGGTTGACTACTTCATCAAGAACCGCACCAAGCAACTGAATCCGTAGTGCGCACCCCGACGGGCAAGCCGGAGCGCTGAGGTTGGCGCTGGTGGTTTTGCCCGCGCGGAATCGGGGCGGCGAAAGGAGAGTTTTCTATGGGAATGCAGGCTGGTGGCGGTAGCGGCGGGTTACAGTCGGAAATCAATGTGACCCCCATGGTCGATATCATGCTGGTGCTTCTGATCATTTTCATGGTCGTGACACCGTTCTTGCAGCAGGGTATTACCGTTCCTATTCCCCGTGATTTGAAGAATCCTGACGAAGATCAGGCCATTAACAAAGAGACGTCGGTCATCGTTTCGGTGGTGTGCCGTCCGCCCGATAGCCCGCAGTGCACGCCCGAGGGCACTGAAGTCTACCTGGGTAAAAAGAAAGTCAACATGGACGATTTGAAGGTCCAGGTTGAAAAAGCGCTGGCAAACAAGAAGGAAGAAGACAAGATTGTCTACGTCAAGAGCGGCGTGAACGTTAATTACGGCGAAGTGGTGAAAGTCATCAACGCCGTGCGCGAGAAGGGCATCGATAAGATTGGCCTGGTCGCGGATCGCAAGAAGAAGGGCGCGTCGAGCTAGTTTTGATTCAGCTATCGTTTCGGAGAAGAGGGTAAAGTTATGTCAATGTCCGGAGGAATGGGAGGCGATCGCGCCGTTCCCTACATCAATGTCACGCCGCTAATCGACGTGCTGTTGGTTTTGCTGATTATCTTCATGGTCGTGACGCCGCTGAAGCCGAGCCGCTTCAAAGCTGACATTCCAACCCAGCGAGATCCGAATGAAGATGTCACTAACCTGAAGCCGAACCCGCTGACGCTGGTGGTTACCATCGGGCAGGATTTACAACTCAAACTAAACCAGGACGTGATGGGATCGGTGAACGACCCCAGTGCGCTGGCCGCGAAACTTCAACAAACATTTGCTCTGCGCAAAGAGCAGCACGCTTACAAGGTGGGCATGGAAACAGCCACTAATATTCCGGAAGATCAGCGCATTGAGAAGACCGTGTTTGTAAAAGCGCCCCGGGCTCTGAAGTACGGCGAAGTGGTGAAAGTCATCGACGCGATTAAAGGGGCCGGCGCCAATCCGGTCGGCCTGCAGGTGGACGATTTACCATAGTCAAAACCAGTGACGACAACCGCCGCTAGTACTTCCGCCAGGCTGGCTTTCTCGCTTGCAGGAAAGCGCGGCGTCACCTTCACTTAAACGGAGCTAACTGAAATGAGATTGTCTCAATCCAGGATCTGCACCTTCGCGATCCTGGCTTTTTTTGTCGTCACCGGCGCGGGTTGTTCACTCGTCGGCAAAGTCCGAGCGAAGAACGAGCTGAACGAAGCGGCGAAGGCGTACAAGGAAGGCCATTTCGAACTGGCGGAACAACACGCTAAGCGTGCGCTGGCGCTCGACCCCAGTAACAAGACCGCGCCTATCTTCGTGGCGCGCATCATCCACCAACAGTACAAGCCAGGCGTCGACCAGGCCGACAACGTGCAAAAGGGCCGCGACGCGATCGAAGCCTACAAGCATATACTGCAAAACGATCCGAACAACGAAGAAGCGTATAAAGCCATCTCGGTGCTCTACTCAGCGATCAAAGACGAGCAGAATCTGCGCGCCTGGATCATGGCGCGGGCAAACGATTCGAGCCAGACGAACGAAAAACGGGCCGAGGCTTACGCGATTCTCGCCGGCAAGGACTGGGATTGCTCGTTCAAGATCACTGAATTGCCCGAAGTGAAAGTTACCGCCGCCGAAGGCAAGGTCAATTACCAGAAACCAAAGGACCAAAAAGATTTCGACATGATCCAGCGTTGCGTAACGCGTGGTCTGGAGGAAGCCGAAACAGCAATCAAATACGATCCCAACAACGAATCGGCCTGGTCATACAAGACCAATTTGCTGATCGAGGCGGCCAAGATCGCGAAAATGAACGGCGAAGCTGACAAGGCCTCGCAGTATGAACGACAGGCCGCAACGGCCCAGCAACGCGCTTCCGCTTTGGCCGAAGAACGGCGCAAGCGAGAGGAGGCGGCCGAAGCGGCACAATCGCCGACACCTTAACGGCTCGCAACTAAAACTAAAGCGTTCACAATGACGAGGTGACGCCGGACTTTTTCGAGTCAGGCGTCACCTCTTGCTATAATCAGCCAGCGGTCAGTTGTCAGTGGTCAGTGGTCAGTTGAAGCAGGAGACACAACTGACCATGGACAACTGACAACTGACTTTTCATATGATTCGCATCGAAGAAATCTGCGAGAAGGTCAAGCGAAATCACCCGCAGGCTGACCTTAATCTGATGCGGCGCGCTTACCTTTTTTCCGCCCGGGAACACAAAGGCCAGCGCCGCGCGTCGGGCGAAGCCTACCTGGTGCACCCGCTCGAAGTTGCCAACATTCTCGCCGACATGCGCCTGGATGCAGTTTCGGTCTCAACCGGTTTGCTTCACGACGTGGTTGAGGACACGCTCGCCGATACGGAAACCATTCGCGAGTACTTTGGCGAGGAAGTGGCGCACCTGGTCGAGGGCCTTACCAAGATTGCTCACATCAGCAACGTTACCCGCGAAGAACAACAGGCTGAGAACGTGCGCAAGATGTTGCTGGCAATGGTCGACGACGTTCGCGTCGTGCTGGTTAAGCTGGCCGATCGTCTTCACAACATGCGCACGCTCGAGTATCTGAATGCCGAGAAGCGCCGTCGCATTGCCCAGGAAACAATGGATATTTATGCGCCCATTGCGCACCGCCTCGGCATGGGCAAGCTCCGCGGCGAACTCGAAGACCTCGCGTTTCGCAATCTCCATCCGGAAGACTACCGCGAGATTACTGCCCAACTGGAAAAACGGCGCGCGGCCAATGAAGCGTTTCTCAATGAGATAACCTCAAACATCGAAGAGAAGATGCGCGAAGCCGGCGTTCCCTTCGTACGCCTCGAAGGCCGCGTCAAGCGCCTTTACTCGATCTGGAAGAAATTGAGGGCGCAGGAGATCGATTTGGGACAGGTCTACGATCTGGTGGCGGCGCGGGTGATTACGCCGAACGAGATTCGCCATTGTTATGCGGCTCTGGGCGTTATTCACACCGCCTGGAAGCCGGTGCCCGGACGCTTCAAGGATTGGATCGCGACCCCGCGCGACAATCTCTACCAATCGCTTCACACTTCGGTAATTGGATCGAAGGGGCAGCCTTTTGAAGTACAAATTCGCACCGAGAAGATGCACGTGGTTGCGGAAGAGGGTGTCGCGGCCCACTGGAAGTACAAGGAAGGGAAACGCGGCCCGCGCGACGACGACGAAGCGCTGAAGGTTTTACGTTCGCTCGTCGAGTGGACCCAGGAGGTTAAAGACTCGCGCGAGTTCATAGATTCACTCAAACTGGATCTTTATCCCAAGGATGTGTACGCCTTCACGCCGATGGGTAAGGTGATTCAACTGCCGCGCGGGGCGACCCCTGTCGACTTCGCGTACATGATCCACTCGGAAGTAGGCAACACCTGCACCGGCGCGCGCGTTAACGGCCGGATGATCCCCTTGCGGACGTTAATCCAGAACGGCGATGTTGTAGAAATCATCACCAGTCCCAACGCGCATCCTTCGCGTGACTGGTTGAACTTTGTGGCCACCTCGCGCGCCCGCAATCGCGTGCGGCACTGGGTGGCGGACCAGCAGCGCGCGGAATCAATTGAAATCGGGCGCAAATTGTTCGAGAAAGAGGCCGGCCGTTTTCAA
>DATENS010000271.1:0-13179 GCA_035274925.1 Pyrinomonadaceae bacterium
TACGAAAGAATTTGGGCATTCAATCTCACATCCGTCGAAGCGCTTGCTGATCTTCCCACCGGCCCGGCTGCGGCGCTGCCTTCACCGCCAATCTCAAACTTATCGCCGAGCAAGCTCTCGACCGCGTCGTCGTTCATGAAGAGCAAAACGTAATCGGTGGACGCGGCGCCGATCTGCAGACCAATGCTGCCGCCGCCCAGATCGAAGAACGCGGGCGCGCTCCAACCGCCGGCCACGCGCCGGCTAATTACGCCACTACCGCCGCGCGCGCCGACGATGAAGCCGCCTTTGATCACGCCGGGAAACACTGCCACCGCTTCGGCGCGCCGCAGCAAATCTCGCGGAATTGATCTTTCGCGTGTCGCCATGATTTGTTCAAAGACACGGGCGGCCCTGGCTGACTGCTTCGCGGCCGCAATTGCTTTTTTGGTGCTGCGTTCGCGACTGGTCTGAGCGGCCGCGCTGACCACAAACACAATGCTCACCATCGAAAGAATCACCAGATTCCTGATCCACTTATGCATCTGTTCTCCTCGAAATGAGGCGGGCGGCAACCCTCCTCTAAACCAAACAAATTATCTGCGCACTGAATATCGCGACAATGTCCGCGGAAAGATCCTCACTCCAGAGGGCATGGAGTTTATCGACCAGGCCCTGGATGGAGAGAGAACTTGATCTGCCTTCATTCCATAGACCGGTTCGTTGTCATTGTTGTCTGGCGTGATCGCCACGCCTTTGAGTTCCAGACCCGCAAAGAGACCCTTGCTACGCGAGTAGGAAAGAATCTGGGCCTTCAACAGGATGTCGGTTGACGCGCTCGCGGATCTGCCCACCGGGCCGGCCGCCGCGCTGCCTTCGCCGCCGATTTCAAACTTGTCCTGCATCAGGCTGTCGACCGCGCCGGTGTTCATAAATAGCAGGACCACGTCGACTTTGGAGGCCCCAATTTGCAAACCAAAGCTGCCGCCGGTCAGGTTGTAGAAAGCCGGTGCGCTCCAGCCGCCTTTCACGCGGCGGCTGATGACCCCGTCACCCTTGCGGCCACCGACAATGAAACCTGCTTTGACTACCTGGAACACGGCAATCGCTTCAGCCTTATCCAACAAACTTTGCGGAATAGCCTTGTCGGGCACATTCATAACTTCCGTAAAGACATTGGCTGCCTCTTGCGCTTCCTTTGTTGCGTGTGCAATTTTTTTCGCGTTCTTAGTCTGGGCGGCGCCGGTCACCGCGAGTGCGAGCGCGATAACCGCGCTTATCGTAAATCTTGTCGTGCTTTTCATAATCACCCCTTTTTCCTGAGTTAGTAACCTGAGGGGATTAGTCGCTATTCTTGCTCGCTCGTTGTCAGCATACTTATAATGACACGCTCTGACAAAGAGTAGCACGGGCGTCTCGGTCCGTGTTTCACGCGCAGGATGCGCGTACTACCAACTATGCCCATTGGCAGTCCATTACACGAACGAACCCTGCCCCTGTGCGAGAGCTTAAACTATCGCGAGTGGTCCGGGTATTACGCAGTGAGCGCGTTCGAGACGCATCACGAGCATGAATACAACGCGATCAGGAATTCCGCCGCGCTGCTCGATATCTCGCCCTTGTACAAGTATCGAGTGCGGGGAAAGGACGCTACACGTCTCGTCGATCGCATCATTACCCGCGACATGCGCAAGGTTTCGGTGGGCCAGGTAATCTACACACCCTGGTGCGACGAGCATGGCAAAGTGATCGATGACGGCACCGTTTCGCGTTTGGAGGAAAACACTTATCGATGGACCGCCGCCGACCCGAGCCTGCGCTGGTTCACTCAGAACGCGTTCGGCCTGGATGTAGAGATTAACGACATCTCAGAATCAGTGGCTGCGCTCGCCGTGCAGGGGCCCACCTCCGGCCGCTTGCTGAAGTCGCTGGTTAAGGACGCAGATATCGCGAACCTGAAATACTTTCGCGTCACTAAAGGTACGATTGCCGGCGTGGCGGTTGAGCTTTCGCGCACCGGTTACACGGGTGACCTGGGATACGAGATTTGGGTCGCGGCTGAGGAGGCGGTGAAAGTTTGGGATGCGCTCATCGATGCTGGCCGTCCTTTTGATATTAAGCCCGCAGGCATGCTGGCGCTGGATGTCGCGCGGATTGAGGCCGGGCTGCTGCTTATCGACGTAGATTTCAACAGCAGCAAGAAAGCGCTGATTGAAGATCAGAAGTATTCACCCTTCGAAATGGGTTTGGGGCGATTGGTTCATCTTGAAAAGAACCGGTTTCTCGGCCAGGCGGCATTGATTGAAGAAAAGAAACGCGCGCCCGCCAAACAGATTGTGGGGCTGGAGATTGACTGGCCTGAGGTGGAGAAGATCTTCGAGCAAGCCGGTCTGCCACCGGCCGTTTCCCCGATCGCTTCGCGCGTCGCCGTGCCCGTCTATCAAAATGGTGCCCAACTCGGTAAGGCCACTTCCACCACCTGGTCGCCGACGATGAAAAAAATGATCGCGCTGGCGACGGTCAAACGGGATTTTGCGAAACCGGGAAGCCAGGTCGAAATCGAAATCACGGTTGAAGCAGTTCGTCACCGTGTTCCCGCAAAAGTTGTAAAGACGCCGTTCTATAACCCGAAACAGAAGACAGCCGTGCCGGTTTAGAACGCGAGCGCCGAAGGCGCTGAGTATCCAATCATTCCATGGCTACAACGTCGGAAATCGTTAACAGCTACGATCCTGAAAGACCACTCGCCGAAGCCTCGACCATTCCCGCTCCGTGGTATACCGACCCGCGCGTCTTCGAACTCGAGAAACTTACTGTCTTTAGCAATTCCTGGCAGCTTGTCGGGCGCACAGATCAACTGCGTCAGGCCGGCGACTTTGTGACGACTGATGTTGCCGGCGAACCGATCGTGATCGTTCGCGGACATGACGACCGGATTCGCGCGTTCTTTAATGTCTGCCGTCACCATGCCGCCGCCGTTATGACCGCAGCCGGCGGCAGCGCGCCACAATTGCGCTGCCCTTACCACGGCTGGACCTATGCGCTGGATGGCGAATTGAAAGGCACGCCGGATTTCACCGGTGTCTGCGATTTCGATCGCGCCGCTAATGGCCTGGCGCCGGTCGAAGTCTCTACGTGGGAACAGTGGGTGTTTGTCAGGCTGGGCAGCTCAAACAATGACAGGATCAGTCTGGAAGATTTTCTCGGCGCTGATCTGCGCGGGCAAATCAACTCGCTCGCTCTTTCCAATCTTCACTGGATCGAACGTCGCCAATACACGATTGACTGCAACTGGAAGGTCTTTGTAGATAACTACCTGGACGGCGGTTATCACGTCCCGCACCTGCATAAAGGGCTGGACAGCGTACTCGACTACAGCAACTACACGATTGAAAACGGCGAGCGCTTCTGTCTGCAATCAAGTCCCATGGTCCGCGAAGATTCAAACGCCAACATGAGTGACGTTCGTCACGGCGATCGGGCCCGTTACTATTGGATTTATCCAAACTTCATGATCAATTGCTATGAAGGAGTGATGGACACGAATTTGGTGCGGCCGGTAACAATCGATCGCACCGAGGTGACTTTTGATTTTTACTTCGCTGATGTTTCTGAGTCCGCAAAGGTTCGCAATCTTGCGAGCATCGAAGCCGGTGATCGCATTCAACAGGAAGATTTGGACATCTGCGCTTCAGTCCAACGTGGCTTGCAGTCCAGGGCGTACAACTCGGGACGCTTGTCAGTGCGCCGCGAAGCCGGCGAGCACCTCTTTCATCGATTGCTGCACGCGGATTTAAAGGCAGGAATCTAGGTTCGCCGCACTGCTCTATAGATCAAATAAATCAAGAAACCAGCCGCGGCCGCGATCGTCGCCTGGATCGCTTCTTTCAAAGTGCTGTTTGCCAGCAGCCATCCGGCGAGGATCAGCGAAAGCACGGCAATGAATGGCCCGCCCGGTACTTTGAAAGCGGGCTCAGTGACATCCTTCCTGCTTCTCAAAACCGGCAAGGCTGCGCAGGTCGCAATATAGGTTACCAATCGCGCGATCGCGCTGATGGTGAGGGCGGCGACGAACGAACTCTTCAGCGTCAATAACATCATCACGCCGGCGGTGATGATGATGGATACATAGGGAGTCGAAAAGCGGCGATGAACTTGCGCCAAAAACGACGGCAACTGCTTTTGCTCGGCGATGGCGAACGGCACACGGGACCCTGACAGCACCAGGATATTCAAATTGCCGACGATGGAAATGATTGCTCCGGCAGAAATAATCGCGCCGCCGGCGGTGCCCATAAAGCGCTGGCCCGCATCGGCCAGCGGTTTGGTGGAATCACCCAATCCGGGCAGCGTGCCGATGCAAACAACCTGAATCAGCATGTAAAGCAGCGCCACCACGGCGATGGCAATCAACAAAGCGCGGGGTAAATGTTTTCGGGGATCGCGAATCTCGCCTGCCGGAATCGCCGCCATCTCAAATCCGGTAAAGGCATAAACCAGCAGCAGCACTGACTGGGAAAAAGCTCCCGTTGAGGGCGCTGCACCGAACGTGAAGGCTTGTGGATTAAGAAAGAAAAGACCGGCGGCGATGAAGATGAGCATGGGAATGAGCTTGCCCACCGTAAACAAATTGCTCGCGAAGGCCGCCTCGCGGACGCCGATAAAATTGATTGTCCCCAGAGCGATAACGACGCCGATGATCACCATCGCACGCGGAATGGGAGCATTCGCCGCGGGCCAGAAGAACCCAAGATAACTAATCATCAGGTTGCAATTCGCAGCGAACGCGGTGATTCGCGCCAGCCAAATCAGCCAGCCAACTTCAAAAGCGACCGTTTCGCCGAAGGCTTCGCGCGCATATAAATAGGGTCCGCCGGTTTGCTCGAAACGGCTACCGACTTCTGCAAAGCAGAGGACGATGAGGGTGACGACGAGCGCGCAGACAACAAATGCGATCAGGCTGTAGGTGCCGATGAGGTTGAAAGTTTTGGCCGGCAAGCCGAAAATCCCGGCGCCGATGATGCCGTTAATCGCGACGGCGACGAGGTCCCAGCGGCGTATGCCGCGGACGAGGGACTGGTCGGGTGACGGGGCAGTTTTCATTTCATTTCTCATCGGCGGATGCAGATTAGAAGCGCAACCCGTTGCCGTTTGTAATTGATTTGAATCGCGCTCTTTACCGCAAAGCGGTTACAGCTTCCAGCCCAGGGTGCGAGCAGAGATTTGTCAGGCACTACCGCGACTGTTTTTCAGCGAGCGCCTCGCGCGCCACCTCTTTATCGTCAAAGTGAAAAACTTCGCGTCCGAGAATCTGATAGTCCTCGTGCCCCTTGCCCGCGATGAGCACTAAATCGTCGGTGCGGGCTGAGGCAATCGCCTGATGAATCGCTTCGCGGCGGTCGGCAATCTTTTCATAGGGCTTGCCGGTTCTCTTAATTCCCTCTTCAGCGTCGGAAAGGATCTGATTCGGATCCTCTGTGCGCGGATTATCCGAAGTCAGAATCACCACATCACTGAGCGAGCCGGCCGCTTCGCCCATGGGCGCGCGTTTCGATCGGTCCCGATCACCGCCGCAACCAAATACCGTGATGATCTTTCCTTTGGTAACTTCGCGGGCCGTCCGCAAAACGTTAAGCAGCGCGTCGTCGCTGTGGGCGTAATCAACTACCACCGCAAAGTCTCCATCATGAACCACCCGTTCGAAACGTCCCGGCGCCCCCGTGCACTTTTCCAAAGCGGTGGTGATGACGTCGAGGCTGTAACCGAGAGCCAGCCCGCTGGCGACCGCGGCCAGCGTGTTGTAAATATGCGGCGGACCCACCAATGGTGAATGAAAGGCACGCTCGCCTGCGGGCGTGCGCAACTGAAAATGCATTCCCGCCAAAGAAAACTCGGGGTCGCGAGCCGTGACGTCAGCTTTGGACTTAACCGCGTAACGCACCACCTTCAGCCCTTCCTGCTCTAACCGATCGGCGAGCTCAACCCCATACGGATCGTCAACGTTGATGACTGATGTCTTTGGCCGTGAACCAAGCCGGCCATCAAACAACATCTGCTTTGCGTACCAGTAGTTCTCCATCGTTTTGTGATAGTCGAGGTGGTCGCGCGTGAGATTGCTGAAGACCGCAACGGCATATTCCAAGGCGTCGCAACGATGAAAGTCCATCGCCTGGGAAGAGCATTCCATCACCGCCGTCCGGCATCCGATCTCCACGGCCTGGCGCAGCAGGCGCTGCATGTCCGGCGCTTCGGGCGTAGTGCGTCCCGCTTTCTTTCTCTCTTTGCCGAGCCGGTATTCCACGGTGCCCGTCATCGCCACCGGCTCGCCGGCTGCTTCCGGAATCGAAGCGACCAGATAAGCCGTCGTCGTTTTGCCGTTGGTGCCGGTGATCCCGACCAGCTGCAGTTCGCGCGAGGGATGATGTTGAACTTCGGCGGCGGCCAACGCCATGCCGCGCCGGATGTTATCTACTTTGAGCCACGCGCCATTGAAATCCGCAGGCCTGTTCAGCTCAGACATGACGCCGGCGGCGCCTTGTTGCATGACTTGAGGAATGAATTTGTGGGCGTCGAACAACTCGCCATGGACCGCCGCGAACAGACTTCCCTGCCGGGCCTGTCGCGAATCATGCGTGACGTCGGTGATGACGGTGGATTGATCGCCAGACAACTGGCCGCCGGTGACGCGGACGATCTCGCCCAGCGTCAACGGTTTTTGCTCGATATCTTTCAAAGTCTCTCCAAAGATTGCAGGTGAAATTTTTTGGTTCGCGATTATAATCAACCGCCGCCGCTTCCGAGTAGTGTCCTAAGTCTGGAATTTCTTTTCTTGCGGCTTCGGTTTCGCTTTGCACCTTTGCGTGAAAACTAATGTGGATAATCAATTTCTCGCAAAGCTGCTAAGAAGTACAAAAGATAAGACACTTTCGGTTTCGACATTCCGACGAGAACAATCTGATGAAACGAACCATCGCCCTGTGCTGCACCATCGCAATCGCTGTTACTTTAACGTTCATGTCACGCTCGCGCGCTGCGGCGCCCCCAGAGTACGACATCATCATTCGTAACGGCCGAATTGTCGATGGCGGCGGCCGGCCCGCCTATCGTGCCGACCTCGCCATTAACGGCGATCGCATTGCTCGCATCGGCAACCTGCGCACCGCGCATGCAAAACGGGTCATCGATGCTCGCGGGCAAATCGTTGCGCCCGGCTTTATCGACATGTTGGGCCAGTCTGAGCAATACATCCTGATCGATCCACGCGCGATGAGCAAAGTCATGATGGGCGTCACGACAGAGATCACCGGCGAGGGCGAATCCGTAGCGCCGCTTAACGATCGCATCCTGAAAGAGCAGGAAGACTTTAATCGCCGCTACAACCTCACCGTCGACTGGCGCACCTTCGATGGTTACTTCAAACGTTTGGAGCGGCAGGGCGCCGGCCTGAACCTCGGCACATTCGTAGGCGCATCTCAAATTCGCGAGTACGTAATCGGCTATGAAAACCGGCCGCCTACGGAATCAGAGCTGGAGCAAATGAAAAGGCTGGTCGCCGAAGCGATGAGAGAGGGTGCGCTCGGTCTTTCCACTTCGCTCCAATATGTTCCGGCGCGGTTTGCGAAGACTGCCGAGATCGTCGAGCTGGCGAAAGTCGCGCGCCAACACGGCGGAATTTACATCACGCACCAGCGCAGTGAAGCCAACGCGATAGACGATTCAATGAAAGAAGTTTTCGAGATCGCGCGACGGGCCAACATTCCCACCGAGATCTGGCATTTCAAGACTGCTTACCAGAAAAACTGGGGCCGAATGCCTGAAATGCTGAGGCGGGTCGCAGCTGCCAGACGACAGGGTCTCAAGATCAGTGCGAATGTTTATCCGTACATTGCCGGCAGCACTTCCCTAAGCGCCTGCCTGCCGCCCTGGGTACTCGAAGGCGGATCGGAAAAAATGCTTTCACGGTTGCAGGACACTCGCATTCGTCAGCAACTCAAGAAGGAAATAGCGACCGACGCAAAAGACTGGGAGAATATTTATCTCGGCAGCGGCGGCCCGAGCGGAATTCTGATTGGCTCAGTTTCGAATCGTGATCTCGAGCAGTGGCAAGGCAAGCGACTTTCAGAGATCGCCGCGGCGCAGAACAAGGAACCCCTGGAAGCGCTGTTCGATTTCATTCTCGCCGATAAGGGCCAGACCGGCGCGATTTTCTTCATGATGAAAGAAGAGGACATGCAGGCCGCCCTTAAATCTCCGTTCGTCACCTTCTGCACCGATAGCGGCGCGCGTGCCACGGACGGTCCGCTTTCGAAATCGAAATCACATCCACGCGGTTGGGGTTCGTATCCGCGCATCCTGGGTCGTTACGTGCGTGATCTGCGATTGATGCCCCTGGAGTTTGCCATTCACAAGATGACCGGTTTGCCGGCGGCGAACGTGGGCCTGAAAGAGCGGGGCCTAATTCGTGAAAACTACTTCGCCGACATCACCATCTTTGACCCGAAGACGGTTATCGATCGCGCCACCTTCGAAAACCCGAACCAATATCCGGTGGGAATCAACTTTGTGATCGTGAACGGCGCGATTGAAGTCGACCACGGTAAGCGCACTCCTGCCAATGCCGGACGAGCCCTACGCGGCCCTGGATATCGCCCATGACTATAGGCTGCTCAATAATTTTCTGAATTACATCAGTCGAGAAAGAAGGTGCTCTGACCCAACTTTGTTCTCGTCTTTTAGGATCTCATTAGTGACGCGGCGTCGTCTTAACGCCCCTGCCTGTTTCTCGCGATGACAACTCGGCTCCTCGCCTGGTCATGGCCCATGGCGATCACCGTGTCGTTGCCCTCGGCCAGCGCGTCACCCGGCCCGATTGTGAACACGTTGTCCACGATGCTGCCCCGCAGCACACCTTCCAACACCATGGAGGAGTTGGCCGTGAACCCGCAGGAGACGAGTTGGTTTTTCGAAATCTCAAAGTCGAGAGCGCTCGAGACGCGGATGCCGTCGTAGGCGCGCTGGATGTAGTTGTTAATGACTCTGGTGGCCTGCGCGCCGCTGATCCAGATGCCGGTCGCCGCGATGTGGTTAGTCGTGTCGCTGAGTCGCGCACCGATGATCCGGTTCCCTTCCACGAGGATGGGGCCGAAGCGCGCGGCCGGAATGCCCGTTGGATTCTGGATGACGATCCCGTTGAGCGTGTTGAGGCCGGGGCTGTCGGAGGCGTCAATCACATTACCGCGGATGACGATGTTCTTCATCGTGTCCTTGGCCGAGTTCGGCTCGAGGTCTATCGGCACGTTGCCCGGCGGCGGGTTCTGCAACCGCCTCGCCTGCTCCGCGCTCGGGTTTGCCCCTGGGGAGATGATCTGGTTACGCTCCAGCGTGATATTTGCGCCGTTGACCACCGCGAGAGACTGACTGGCGACCCCGCGCAGGATGCAATCGCGGATGACTACGCCGTCAGCCAGGTTCCCCTCCTCCGCCCCGCCGCCGGCTTGGATCCCGATGCTGCGCGTGCCGTCGAGTGTGACCCGCTCGACCGAGCAGTTGTGACAGTTGCCGAGCGCGATGGTAGGCGGGGCCGAGTTGTAGGCGCTGGCCGCGCCCCTAATCTGCAAGTCCGACACGCGGATGTCGCGCGAAGCCGCGTAATTGCTGAGCGACCCGTCGTAGTTGATTATGACCGTCCAATGGTTAAGCAGACCGTTGACGATAGCCCGCTCGGACGACTCTTCGAGGATGGTTGCATTCTGGCCCGCGCCAACGATGCGGCTGCCGGACCTGAGCCGGATGATGCCGTCCTCGCCAGTGTCCACAAAGTTCGATGGATAAACGCCGGCGCGCAGCCGCAGCGTGTGCCCGCCGGAGATCGTCACCTGCGTTCTGATCGGCCCTCCGGGCGAGACTGTAATCTCCCCCACGCGCGCGCCGAGAACGCGATCGCAGGCGTTGATCTTCTCGCCGAGGTCGGTTCCTCTCTGCGCGTTCGCCACGCATACTGCCTGCTGCTGCGCAGGACCGGCCGCCCCCGACACCAGGAACGCGACCAATGACAGGGCCGCCGGTAGCACGGTCGTTAACCGCATGGCTAGCACTCTTCTCATGTTTCCCCACCTGAAGATAAAGACTGTACCACGGACTTGTGAAAGTCCGCGCTCCCATCCATTTGAGCACTGCAATGTGAGTCGCGCCGTCGCGCTTCGCTTGCCACCGCTCCAAATTAGATCTTAACAATTAGGTTCTTCCGGTAGAGCAGCCACATCAAAAACAGCCACAAGAAAATAAATGAGATCGCAAACGCGAGCGAAGCTCGGTTCGGCGCGAGCCACGACGCGAAAGCGTGATTGTAGACGTAACTGTGAAGCGACTGGCGCGCGCCGTCGGCCGCCGGGACCTTAATTAGTCCCATCAACCTCGCCATGACACCGGTGCCGACAAAAAGCACGATGGCATTAACTCCAAAGATCACGAAGGGCTTGGTCCAGAACTTATAGCCTTTAATATCAATCAGCCAGAAACACAGACCCAGAAACAGCAACGCCAACCCGCCAGTGAAGAAGACGTACGAGCTGGTCCACAGCGATTTGTTAATGGGAAACCACGCGTTCCACATCCAGCCGATAATCAAAGAGACAAATCCGGCAAGGAATAGATCCGCTACTTTTTCGATCGGCGTTCGCGTCTGACATCGCAGGCGATTTCCGGTGAGCACACCGAACAACGTGGTGGCTAAGGCGCCCATGGTGCTGAGCAAACCCTCCGGATCGTAAACGATGCCCCCTTTCCAGATATGCGCGCCAAAAACGCGCCGGTCAATGTATGACGCCAGGCTCCCTTCCTTACTCAGATCACCTACGTAGTAACCGGGCGCCGCCACCTGCGTCATCAGCAACCAATAAACGATCAGCAACGCGACCGCGACGATCGCCGTGGTGCGCGGGCGCGTAGTCAGGTAAATGATCGAAGCCAGGAAATAGCAGACCGCGATTCTTTGCAGCACTCCGGGAATTCGGATCGTCGATAAATTAAAGTACGGAAAGCCGGCGAGAAACTCGCCCAGCAAAAAGATGATGACCGATCTGATAGCGACTTTGATGAAAAGCGCCCGGCGCGCGTCGCCGCGTTCGATGCGCTTGCCCAGTGCCAACGGTATGGCGACGCCGACTATGAACAGGAAGAAAGGAAAGATGAGATCCGTCGGCGTCCAGCCGTGCCACTGGGCGTGGGCTAGCGGCCAGTAGATGTGTCCCCACGAACCCGGATTATTTACCAGGACCATGCCCGCGACCGTTAAGCCGCGAAAAACATCGAGAGAGACTAGGCGGTTATGGACAGTTGATTCAGTCATTCTTTCCAGCGGGTTTCGCTCCGTCAGGAGCGAAATATTTATAGCTCGCGAAAATAATTCCTTAGCTCCGTCAGGAGCGAAATATTATGTCGCCCATAAATGGGCTCCCGCCATCCGCACAATTCACTGCTATAAACATGTCGCGCCTAACGGCACGAAGACCATCGCTGTTGCTTGCTTTCCCGATCTATCCCCCGTTTTGCGTAATGTGTGGATAACCTTCCTATGGCTTCGCTGCCGGTCGCGTACCTAGACCAAATTCTTCCGGATTGGGAAGCGTCGATTTCAGGGCGTATTCCCGCAACGCGGCATCCATGGCCCGGCTCTTGGCGAGCCAAATCGAAATCATCTGATCGTAGCGAGCTAAAACACTTTCCAGCCAGTACGGGCGATTCTCGGCGAGCCACACGCGTCGATATTCTTCTTTCAGGATTGAAAGTTCTTCGGCCATCTCGCGCAGGTTGTTATAGATCGCGCCGCTGTAATACCCGAGTTTTCGCACTTTCGCACGGTCGCCAAGATTCAAATACGCGTTCCAATACTCGTCGCTCAGTTTCTGGACCACCTGCATGCGCCGGCCCAGGTGATCGTATCGCTGCGCCGCGAACTTCATGACCGGAATGGCGGAACCGTTTCTCCGCGCACGCTTTTCGTGTCGCGTCATTGATTCCGTCACCTCTTCAGCCAGCAGCCGCATTTGGCGAGTGCGCTCGGCGAGGTTTCGAGTTTGATTGTGGAATTGGTTGGTAAATGGATCGCGCCAGAACAGATCGTCCGTGGTCATCCCGGAGTTAAGAAGCGCCACGAGACTGCCGAGAGCCCGCGTCGCTTTTGCGAATTGGTCACCGTCATTTCGGAAAAACGCCCAATCGAAATCCCGATCAAATTGCGCGCCGTCAACCGGGCCTTCCTGCCATGAAGCGGCTGCACCCAGCGCAATCGGATACCAAACCATCTCGAACAAGGCTTCCCCGTCGTCGTCCCAGGTTGTGTTCATCATTCCGGCAGCGCCGGCCCGTTGGCCCTGGCTCACAAAATTGATGATGTTCTTCGACGCGCCATCGATGTTCGGAAAGATCTGGTTCCAGTTTCCCGCGCCGGGACAAACAAATTGTTCGAGGCCGGCATCTTTGAACGGCTTGATACTCGCGGAAAAGTCGTCGCGCGCGCCGTACTGCCAGTTCATCACAATCAAGTCTTTCGGAATGTTGCCGATCAGTTCCGGATGAGCCAGCGCGATGTCCCCCCAAAACATCAATCGCCGGTTGTAGGGCTTCAACACATCGCGGACGCGATTTAAATGCTTGAAATAAACTGCCCCGACGCCTGTCGCTTGCGCTTCTGCCTTGCTCTGGCCTTCTCCCAACTCAAAAGTTTCGTCTGCTCCAATATGAAAGAACTGCCCGGGAAAGAGCTGGTCGATCTCCTTATACAAATCACCGACTAGTGTGTAGGTGCCTTCCTGTTGCGGCGAAAGCACATCGCCGTAAGGAGTCTCAGCCAGTTCGGCATATTTTTCGAGCCGCAAAGTTTTATGTTGATGTCCAAATGTCTGCAGTTCAGGCACCAGCTCAATGTGATAACGGCGGGCGTAGGTCACCAGCTCGCGGATCTCGGCCGGAGTTAACGAGCCGCCGGCGGGACCAATCAGGGGATGCGATTCGCTGGCGAACGTGTGCTCCATGTAAAAGGA
The DNA here is from genome assembly GCA_035274925.1 of Pyrinomonadaceae bacterium. Classification (GTDB taxonomy): domain Bacteria; phylum Acidobacteriota; class Blastocatellia; order Pyrinomonadales; family Pyrinomonadaceae; genus UBA11740. Next base: position 13,020 of record DATENS010000271.1, read on the forward strand.
GTGCATGTTCAGTTTGAAACACGCTTCGGTGCGAACCTGTCGTTTGATGTAGTCGAGTGTCGGGATCGGACCGCGGCTGAGGTCGTCTGAGACACCACGCCAGCGCATGGTGGGCCAATCTGCAATCTTCACAGCGGGAACAAAAGCGTGGGCGCCTTCA
>DATENS010000272.1:0-21251 GCA_035274925.1 Pyrinomonadaceae bacterium
CCCGCGAGTGACAGGAAATCGCGGCGGGCCGCCGATGTTCGACTCGTGTGTTTCATACGACCTCCGGAAATCATTTAACAGTCACTACCGGCCGGGTAATTACTTTTCGGTTTCCCTGGTCGGCGCGGCCGAGCCACTTCGCCTGAATGTGCCGTTCCGCCGTTGATTTGTTTCCCGCGTCATAGCCAACCGTAAACTGGGTGTGAAGATCGCGGGCAATCTCGCGGGCTACGGTAGGCAATCCGGACGGAGTCTCAGGAAACAACGCGCGACCCCCGCTTTGCTCGGCTAAATCATTTAGAAGTTCCACGGCCCGCTTCGATGAAGACTGCAAGCTGGAAAACTTTGTAAGCGCGAGGACGAAAATCTGCACGTTTGACTGGCGCACGCGAGCCAGCACTGTTTTGGAGTCTTTTGTTTTGCCACGGTCCTCGCCGTCGGTCACCAGCACCAGAATTGGCCGGCGCGAGTTTGCGTCGCCGCTTTGGTTTTCTTCCAGGTACTGTATCGACTGCTCAACGGCGTCGAGGAATGCAGTTTGGCCGCCTTGCACATAGATATCGTCGATAGTCTCTGCGATTGCTTCACGATCTGCGGTCATCTCCTGCTTTATTTGAAACGAGTCGACGAACCGGGCCACAAAACCTTCGTCACCTTCGCGCAGGCCGGCGGCCACTAATTTCGCCGAGTCGATTAATTCCGGCAGGATCCGCCGCACTGAGCCCGATGCGTCGATGACAAATCCACACGCGACTGGCCGTTCATCGCGCCCAAATTGAGAAACAATCTGCGGCGCGCCGTCTTCGAGCACCTGCAGATCTTCTTTACGTACATCCTCAACCACCCGGTCAGCCCGATCAGTCACCATCACGTTGATCTTCACCAGCGAGTCAGGAGCACGGGCCGGTTTGTCGTCCTGGGCTAAGGCTGAGAGCGCCGCGATCAGAAGAACCAGAGTTGCCAGTGTTGCGAAGGGTTTTCGGGGGCGAAGATTGGAGGGCATGATTCAGTTTGCGGCCGCCGCCGTCACTGATGATTCAACTTCATAGCCCGCGTCAATCCAGGCTTTAGTCCCGCCGGTAACATTAAACAAGTTCGTAAATCCGTTTTGCCGGAGAATGCTGGTGGCCGCGCTCGACCGATAACCGCCGGCGCAAATTACTGCCGTGGGCCACGACGAGTTCAAAGCGAGTTTCGGCAGCGAGGTGCGCAGGTCAACCAGCGGCGCGGCGATCGCCCCCGGCGCATGGCCGCTTTGATACTCGGCCGGCCGGCGGACATCGATCAGTTGAAGTGTCGGTTGGATTTTGATCAATTCTTTTAGATCGGCAACGCTGACCTGGGTCACACCCGCGGTTTTCAGGCCCGCCGCGTTCCAGGCGTCCATTCCGCCGGAAAGAAATCCTTTTACGCTTTCAAGTCCCACCCGGGCGAGACGTAGCTGCGCTTCATCAACCTTCTCGATCGAATCGGCCACAATTACCACCGGCGCTTCCATCGGAATCAAACAGCCGGCCCAGCTTGCGAACTGGCCGCCGAGGCCGATGTTCAGTGAACCCGGCACATGTCCGCCGCCAAAGTCCGCAGCCGAACGCACATCGAGAATTACATCACCCTGCTTTGCGAGCTCGTCGACTTCCGCGGGCGACAAAGGCCGCGGTCTTGGCAATTGATTCAAAGCGGCGGCGCCGGCGCGATTGATCTCAGCGTCCCGTGAAAAATAACTTGGCGCATCGCTCAGGTCGGTCAACATCATCGCCACGAAGTCTTCTTTCGACATCGGCTGAAGCGCGTAATTAAACTTCCTTTGTTGTCCAATGGTCGATGAGGTTTCCGTCGACAAATTCTTGCCGCACATCGATCCCGCACCGTGCGCCGGATAAACTTCCGTCTCGTCCGGAAGCTTCAGAAGCTTTTCATGCAGCGTGTCGTACATCATCCCGGCCATCATCTGGGGCGTGTAGCCCTTGGCCCCGGCCAGATCGGGACGGCCGACATCTCCGATGAAGAGTGTGTCACCGGTGAGGATCTTCTGCGGGCCGCCTTCCGGGTCACTTACGAGAATGCAGATGCTTTCCGGCGTATGACCTGGGGTCTCGAGAATCTTCAGCCGCGTTTGGCCCACTGTTAATTCTTCTCCGTCTTTAACGCCCCGGTGCGTAAACGCGGCGCCTGCTTTTTCACCGAACACGATTTCTGCGCCAGTGCGGGCCGCCAACTCGCGATGGCCGCTGACAAAGTCGGCGTGCAGATGCGTCTCAATAATGTATTTGATTTTTAGTTGCCGGGCCTCAGCCTCTTCGAGATATTGCTCAACGTCGCGCTGCGGATCGACCACCGCGGCCTCACCTTCGGAACCGATCAGGTAAGAGGCGTGCGCCAGACAGTTGAGATAAAACTGTTTGAAGTACATCACAGGTTGTCTTTCGTTTCTTGGCGCCTTTGCGCCGTTGCGTGATGATTATTTCGCGCCAAGGACAAAGACGCAAAGAGCGGCCGGGCTTCCTCAGCGTTTTCGGGATTTATGACACGTTCAGCGGCTCAAGGCAAGTAAATCAACCGAGGATCTTTTGATTACGGACGATCTGCCCGAGGATACGATCCGGCCGGGGTAAAGTGGACCTGCCGCAATTCGTTGTTTTTCCACTCGTAATAATAGATCCCGCTTGCTCCCCACAGTTCGTTTGTGCTGATGCGCGGCCGGCCGATGGCCTTAATTAACCGGCTGTTCACTTTAAACGTGCGAATGTCTTCGTCTTCACCAAACTGATAATCGCCAATCTCGCTGGTCCAGCCCTCGAACACTTGCGGGAAATAAGCGCGGCCATTGCGGGCGTCGATAATCGCGGTGATCGAACAACCCGTGCCGCAACCCATGACCGCAATGGTGTAATGGCCGGCAAAGTTTATGCCTTCCGATTTCAACTGCTCGCGAATACTGGTGCGAAACAGGCGCGCCAAACGATGGCTGCGCAGGTTGAGCGGCGCCGGCTTTCCGGCGTAAACGTCGGCCGGATATTTTTCAAAGGACGGTGGCTGAGTGTTTTGCGCGAAGATCGATTGGAAAGAGAAGATCAGAGCGAATCCGATGACCCAATGAAGATTTCTTTTCATTTTAATGACTCGGGGTTTTACCTGGCGGCTTGACGCCTTTGCGAGAATAGTTCTCACGCGAAGGCGCAAAGGCGCAAAGGAATGTCACTTCTCCGGCAATTTATAAAACTCTCGCGCCGGCTTCAAAGGCCGCAGCATCCAGTAGGGCCGGCGCTCGCCGTTTGGTGAGTAACGATCGGCGGGACGGGTCTCAGCCAGCCATTTCAGGTAAACCTCGCGCGACTTGGCGGTGTCCACATGAATGTCACCGTAGCGATCCTTCGGCTCAGCTTTGCGCACGCGCACAGCCTGGTGCCAGCAATGCATCCCGGAAATCGGATCCGGATGCACCGGGAAAGTCAGGTTCTGGTGCACACCGACGTCGTTCCACCAGATGCGCAGAGTATCCGCATCATTCGATGAGTACGGCCCGGCGCCGCGTTCGCGCTTCAATTCCCAACTGCTGCCCTGATGGTTGAGCGAGACGGTAGCCATCAATTGACGCTGACCGTCTTCATGGACTTTCCATCGCCCCATGTGGTGGCTGCAGGCGACTATGCCGGGTTTGATTCCTTCAGTCACCCAGGCGCGCACCACAAAATAACCAATCTCAGTTTCCACGCGCACGAGGTCACCCGTGCGCACGCCGAGCCGCGCCGCATGACTGGTGTGCAGCCACAGAGGGTTCGTGTGGGCGATTTCATTCAGCCACTTCGCGTTCGCACTGCGCGTGTGAATCTGGATGGGCAGACGAAACGTCGAGATCAGAATCGTTTGATCCGGTTCCAGGTTTTCAGGATGAACGTGACTGACGATATACGTCGGAATGGCGCATTCCGGCCAACCCCAGTCCGCCAGCGTTCGCGAAAAGAATTCGAGCCGGCCGCTCGGCGTGGGAAAGCCCCGCTTGATCGTCCCGTCGATCTTCACACCCACCAGGCGGCGGCCGTCCTCGTCGCCATCCGGACTGGGAACAGGCACTACGTTTAGCGACGCGGGCTTGGCCGCGCGCGTAAAGACGCGGCCAAAGGTGTCTTCGCGAATGTCGGTGAGTTCGTCAGCGGGTACATTCTCGTCGTACATGGCGCCGACTTTCTTTTTAATCTCGAACGAGCCGTAGCGGCGCATGAACTCGAGCGGCTGAAGTTTTTCTTCCGCGGCTTTCTCAGGCAATCCCGGCACTGAGTTTTCAAAGATCCAGCCGTAGTATTCATCGACGCTCAGACGCGTGCCCGGTTTCTTTTTTGATTCCACAAACTGGCGAATGCCCAACTTTCCATCGCGGTCGATGCGCCAGGTCAACTCCATCCAGAATTCGTTTTCTTCCCAAACCCCTCCGGGATTTACCTCGCGTGTATCAGCAACGTCATCACCGTTGCGCTGGCGCGCCGCGCGCATCACCGGCTGGCGAAATCCGAGCCACTGCGAATCATGAGTCTCGTACGAGTGAATGTCATGACGCTCAGGCCCGAGGCCCATGGGCAAAATGTAGTCGGCGAAGTAAGACGTCTCGTTCCAAACGGGAGTCAAAGCCACGTGACAGTTAATCAAGCTCTCGTCGGTCAGTGCTTCGATCCAGGAAAAGCCGTCCGGGTTCGTCCACACCGGGTTGTAGACGCGGGTGAAATAGACATCCAGCCTTCCGCGGCCGTCTTTCAAAAGATGAGGAAGCAGGAACGACATCTCGTGCATGGAAAGCGGGAACTCGCCTGGCCAATTAACTTCGCCCCACATTTTTGGATGAGGCGGCGTATGAATCGGTTTTGGCACAAACTTGTTCCACGCATTGGGAAAGACACCGCCTTCGGTGGCGACCGCGCCCAGCAGCGCGTTGAGCATGAACAACGCACGCGCTACCGACCAGCCATGGCTGACACCCGAAGTGACGCTGCGCCAGTTGTGACTGCTTAACTGTGTGCCGGCGGTGGCCACCACTTTGGCGATCGCCTCGATCGTTTTGGCGTCCACTCCGGATTCTTCCGCCGCGAATTTGAAAGTGTATTCCGAGTAAAGGTCTTTCAGTCTTTGTTCGAATTCCGCAAAACCGGGGACAGCCGGTCTGGAACTGCGTTTTGATTTTTCCTCACGAGGACCACCGACCGACTCGAGCTTGTCGTAAGTCAGATACTCTTTCCAGTTCCACCACTTCCGCACGAACTCGCGGTTGTAAAGATTGTTTTGAATAAGGTAATTCGCGATAGATAAAAGAATGGCAGCTTCAGAACCGGGATAGGGGGCGATGAAATAGTCGGCGTGCGTGGCGGTGTTTGAGAGACGTGTGTCAAAGACGATCAATTTGGCGCCGCCCGCTTTACCGTCGATGACGCGCTGGGCGTGCGGGTTGAAGTAATGGCCTGATTCGAGGTGCGCGCTTATCAGCAGGATGACCTTTGCGTTTGCGTGATCGGGACTGGGCCGATCCAAACCCATCCAAAGTTGGTAACCTTCGCGTGCGCCGGATGAACAAATGTTGGTGTGCGAGTTGTGACCGTCAACGCCCCACGCCGCCAGGATTCGCTCGGTGAAGCCGTCTTCGCCGGGCCGTCCGACGTGGTACATGATTTCGTTGCGTCGATTTTCGACGATCGCGTTGCGAATGCGACCGGCTAGTTCGTCGAGGACTTCGTCCCAGGACACACGCTCCCATTTTCCTTCGCCACGCTTGCCCGAGCGTTTGAGCGGATACAGGATTCGATCCGGGTCGTTAATTTGATTGAGTGTCGCTGGACCTTTGGCGCAATTGCGTCCGCGCGAGCCCGGATTCTCAGGATTGCCTTCGAACTTCTGAATTTGATTTGTGTCTTTGTCGATGTAAGCGAGCAGGCCGCACGCCGACTCGCAGTTAAAGCAGGTCGTCGGCACGAGCTGGTAATGCCGCTCTTTGCGAAGCGGCCACGCCTGAGAATCCAGCTCAGTCCAATCGTCCCAGCGGTCCTTGGGCGGAAACGCGGAGAGGTGGATACGTGAAGGGCCGGGATAGAAAGGCTGGGTCATTGTCGCTCAATCAAACAAACAATCTCTTCAATTCCGAAATCCGCGCCAGGTGATGATCGTCGTGTTCGGCGATGAAGAACACGAGATCGATTACGCGAATCGATGTTTCCAGTCGTGGGTGAATCGCCGTCCGTTGGACAAAGGCTTCGTTGTAACCATCAAGACGGTGCTCAAATTCCATGCGTTCTTCGCGGAAGGTGGCGAGAATATGGGCCAGCGTGTCTCGGTTGTGATTGGCCTCGTGCGTTTTCCGATTGGTCATGTCGGCCGCGGTCAACACTTCACGCCCGGCTTCGAAGTCGTCGAGCCGGCTTATTCCCAGCCACTCGAGATCGAGTAAGTGCCCGGCTTGCTCCTGAATCGACCACTTGTCGCCGTCTCGTCGCGTCAGTACGTCGTCGGATAAGTCTCGCGTCAAATCCACGAGCCGCGCCGGAGTGCCACGCACACGCTCCACCACGTTGCCGTACATTCCGAGCGGCAGCTCGAAAGTGAACTGCCGCTTGATCCATTCCAGGCGTTCAACCATGCGACTTCTTAACTCAGGCGTGTCCTGCTTTGCGGTTTTTCTTTGCGGGCTTTGCGCCTTTTGCGTGAAGTAATTCCCTGCGAAAAGGAGATTTCACGCAAAGACGCAAAGGCGCCAAGACGCAAAATCAATCCTTGAAAATATTCGGATTGTCCTTCACCAACTTATCAGCCTGATCGGCCAACGCCTGGGCTTCCTTCGCCAATGCCTCGACCTTTTGGTTGTTTGAGGTGACCCGGTTGGCGAAACTCGATTTGTTGGTGCTTTCAATCAAAGCTTGCGGAGTATCTTTTGCCGTCGCCACCAGTTCCGCGCGCTTGTTGTATTCCTTGGCCTTGAGCACGAGGTACTCTTTGAACTTGTCGTTGAGGTTCATCCGGCTCGCCTCATCGTATTTCGCGGCGGCGGCGCGGGCTTTTTCATTCGCCCGGTCATAGTCGGCGATGGCGCCGGCGGCAATGACCCGTGCTTCAGCCAGACGCGACAGTGGCGTCTTCATCATCTGGTCCTTTTTTGTCTCGGCGTCGGTCAGGTTCTTCTTGGCTTCCTGGACCAGGGCATTTCCTTCAGTGACCAGCTTGTTGGCCTTCTCGGTATCTTTTCCCGCGCCACCGCGATTGCAGGCCACTACCGCCGCGACCAGCAGTAAGAGAGCGACGACACCGTTCGTTCGAGGGTTGTTAAGTTTCATTTTTTCGGCTCCTTCAGATTTCTGAGACATCGTTTAACTAAAAATATGGTTTGCCGGATCGACTATGCCAACGGCACTGCTTGTCCGGCCTGCACATAAGCGTGTTCGTACAGCATTACTCCCAGCATCGCCAGCGACGCGCTTGCCACTGCGGCCGACGGGCTTACCAATTCAAAGATTGCCAGAGCAGGGAGCAGTCCGCCGAGCACCGATAAAATCACGCCGATCCAAAAACTGGCTCGATAGCGGCCGCGTGTCATTTCCCAAATCGCCACGCGCGCGTGGGCCGTGGAATGCGTTAACGAAAGCTCTCCCCATATCATCAGGAGATGAAGAGTGGAAGCGATCGAAACTATCCAGAACATGGCCGCTTCACCTGCTCGTCCTTTGATCGTGAGTATCAAGTCAGCCGCTCCCGCATCGAGCCCGGCGCTGAGTAGCAGGATTATCGCCCCGCCCAGCAGCAAAGATTGAACAAGCAGATGCGCTGGAAGCAAAGGGTTCTGCCAGAGATCACGAGCTTTCGCCTGGGCGAAAAGATAAGCAGTATAAACCGCAGTCAGGATTCCCAGCGGCACACCCGGAATCAAGAGCCACATCTGAACCGAGGTCGAGCCAATCACACTGGCGACAAAATGGATCAGGAGCACGAGCGTGTAGCCGGCAATCACAAAAGCTCCTTTGACCAGCCAACTCCGCCACTGGGGCCGCGTGAAAATCATGTAGAAGCGTTCCGGATGCTCCAGGTCCCAAACCAACAGGCCGCCCGTAATCGCCAGAAACACGCCCGAGATAATTGGTGTGAGGCCGAGCCAAACCCAATTGTTCGCACTCAAAAATCCGGTCAGCACCAGCAACGCCGCCACCAAATACACACCGCTCGCGATTCCCTTGGTCCAGGTATACAAACTCACGCGCCAGTCCCACGGAATCGAATGCGCCACGTCATAACTCAACAACGCCGCGGCGGAAGAATTATTGAAGGTCGGATTGCCTGAAACCACCTGCTCGCTCGATTGCTGCTGCTGGCTCCACATGAACAAGCCCGCTTCCGGACGGCGCGCGGCGAGCGGATCGAGCGTGGCCTGATGCGCGCCTTTGTAGAAAAGTTTGGGCAGCGTCTCTTTCTCAGGACGGCGCACGTTCACCGGCTCGCGATTTACGATCTGCGCGACGTATGAAGTCTGATCATTCATGTCGCCGATCAGAATCGCCTGCGTCGGACACACCACGACGCAAGCCGGCTCTAATCCCACGTCGATGCGATGCGCGCAGAAATTGCACTTCTCAGCCGAGTGATCTTCGGGATTGATAAAGATCGCGTCATAGGGACAAGCGGCCATGCAGGCTTTGCAGCCAATGCAGATCGATTTGTCGAAATCGACGATGCCGTCCGCGCGCTTGAACATCGCGGCGGTCGGGCAAGCGGTCACGCATGGGGCGTGCGCGCACTGATTGCAGCGCGTAACCTGATGCGCGCGGCGCACCTGGGGAAACACGCCGACATCGACATGCTTGACGTAAGTTCGCGTCACGCCGATGGGGACGACGTTTTCAGACTTGCACGCCGTCGTGCACGCATGACAACCGATGCAGCGGGTGTGGTCGATGACCTTGGCCCACTGCACCGGTTCATTTCGAGCTGATTGTGGCTCGATCATTTAGGTTCTGAGGGGCGAGAATATATCACGGAAAGTAAGACGCCGGGACACGAAGTCAGTATCATTCGCCGTAGCGGGTGGGTCCTCAAGCGGCCACCCACCCGCTACCGCAGGTGGTACCGACCTCATCCCGCAACGACTGTTTTTCCCGCCAAAAATGAAAATCGTTGACGCCTTTTCGACCGACCCGCTATGATGATTTCGGTCTATCCAAAGGCGAAATGCCTGACCGCTTCAGTCACGGTTCTTGCCCAATACCTCTCGAGTGTTTCAATTGATTCCGTAGCGCCGGCTGCCAGCCTGCGCCTCAAGGAACGCAAGCCGGCAGCTTGCGGTACTACTCTCGGCAAGGATTGATGTGTCTCTATGTCTGTAAAGATTGACGATCTGCTCGTCACCTCTATCGCACATTTTGCTTCGGACCTGCACGTGAAAGCCGGCTCGTTTCCGGTGATGCGCATCGGTGGCGAGCTGCATCCGATTGCGGATGCACCCAGGCTTTCGCCTGAGGATACGCTCGACATGGCGTTCTCGATGATGTCGAACCGCCAGAAGCAGAAACTCAAGGAAGTCTCTGAAGTTGATATCGCCTACAGCGTGAAGGGCCTGGGCCGTTTTCGCGCAAACATTTTTCAGCAGCGCGGAACGGTGAGCATTGTGCTGCGCGTAATTCCCGACCAAAGCAAGAACGCCGCCGCGCTCGGCCTGCCGCCGGTGATTGACCGGATCGCGGAAGAGCGTCGCGGCCTGATCCTGGTCACCGGTGCGACTGGTTCCGGAAAATCGACGACGCTCGCGGCCATGATCGATCGCATTAACACTTCGCGTTCGGGTCATATCGTGACCATCGAAGATCCGATCGAGTTCCTGCATCGCGACAAGCTGGCGTTTGTTACGCAACGCGAGGTCGACGTCGACACTCGTTCATTTGCCGAAGCCCTGCGCGGCGCGCTGCGCCAGGATCCGGATGTGATCCTGGTCGGTGAAATGCGCGACTTTGAAACCATCGAGACGGCGCTGACTGCCGCCGAGACCGGACACCTTGTGCTCTCGACGCTGCACACGCTCGATGCCACGGAAACGATCATGCGTGTGGTTTCGTCATTTCCTTCTCACCAGCAGAAATCAGTTCGTATTCAATTAGCCGGTATCCTGAAGGCCGTGATCTCCATGCGCCTGGTGCGTTCGGCAAAAGGTTCGGGCCGGGTGCCGGCGGTCGAGGTGATGGTCTCGACGGGTTTGATTCGCGATTACATCGTCAACGAAGAAAAGACTTCGCTGATTCGTGATGCAATCGCCAACGGAGCTTCACAATATGGCATGCAGACTTTCGACCAGTCCCTGTTTCAGTTGCTGCAGGCACGGCAGATCACTTACGAAGAAGCCATTCACAACGCTTCCAATCCGGACGAATTCAAGATGCGGGTGCAGGGAATCTTTTCCGGAGACTCGTCAATGGACGGGGTCGCGCCCACCGGTTTCTTTGAGCCGCCGCATGAAGAGTTCGAGCGGATTGTGACGCGGTAGCTACAGAACTCCTATCCACGTTCAATCTTAAGTGCAGGACCGGGCGCTACCGCTCCGGGTTCTGACTCTTTTGCTTCCTTCACTTTTGGCGCTAAGCTAGCTCGCACATTTGTGTCGAGCTGCTGATCGGAGAAAGAGCGATGAGAGTAACCGTTCTACTGGGCCTGATGTTGTTAGCTGGCTGTGCCCCCGTGGTGGCGCAGGAAGGTCCGGCGCAGGAAGTTCAGAAACTAGAGCGCGCGTGGCTGGACGCGTATGAACAGAACGACGAAAAAGCGATGACGGCCATTGTCGCCGACGACTTTGTGATCACCTTTCCAGACGGTTCGATGCAAAGCAAGGCGCAAATACTTTCAATGATCAAAACGCCGCGATCGGCAGGACGACCCTCGGTGAAATTCCACACAGAAGAAGTAAAACCACGGGTCTACGGCGATACCGTGATACTCACCGGCCGAGTTATCACGGAGTATCAACGCGACGGCCAAACGATTTCAAAGGAGCAGCAGCGCTACACGGACACTTACGTGAAGCGGAATGGACGCTGGCAGGTCGTGGCCTCGCACTTGTCGAACGACGGGGCGAAGAAGAACTAACACCAGTCCAAGCTCGGACTAAAACGAAACGAGAAAACTCATGAAGAAACTACTTATGTTTGCGGCGTTTGTGCTGGTGCTGGGGCTTTCGGTTGGCACACAAGCGCAAACGGCCGACGCGGAAAAGGACGCCATCAAGCTAGCCGCGCTCGACTATGTCGAGGGATGGTACGAAGGCAATGCCGAACGGATGGAAAGGGCCCTGCATCCTGAACTGGCTAAACGCATTGTGCGCAACAGCCCGGAAGGGCGCAGCCGGCTCGATCAGATGAGCGCGATGAGTTTGGTGCAGGGAACAAAACGCGGCGGCGGCAAAGACACGCCGAAAGAGAACCAACAAAAGGACGTGATCGTCCTTGACGTTTTCGGGAACACCGCCAGCGTCAAAGCCATCATGTCCGGTTGGGTTGATTACATGCACATGGCGAAATTCAACGGACGCTGGGTAATTGTTAACGTGCTCTGGGAACTGAAGCCACAGAAGAAATAATGGTCTTGCAAACTTGAGAGGTGGCTTGCGCCATTACTGCGGGTGCAACTCACCCTCACGCTTCGCCTCCTGCCAAAGGCTCTCAAGTTCTGCCAGGTTGGTTTCTGTGAACTTGCGATCCTGTTCGTGCAGTCGCGTCTCAATATGGGCAAAGCGCTTGCGGAATTTTCGATTCGCCAGCTTCAGGGCAGCTTCCGGCTCAACGTTGAGCTGCCGCGCAATGTTCGTGACCACAAATAGCATGTCGCCAATCTCTTCACGCACCAGCACGTGATCGGCTTCGTCTTCTGAAGCTTTGTGTTTCGCGATAGCGCGTCGCAGTTCATCAACCTCTTCCTCGAGCTTTGCAAAAACATCTTCAATGCGCTCCCAGTCAAAGCCCACGCGCGCGACTTTGGTCGAGATTTGATGTGCTTCCATCAGTGCGGGCGCCTTGGTTGAGACGCCGTCAAGAATTGACCCGCCGCCTTCGCCTGCGAGTTTTCCCGCGGCGCGCTTTTCCTCGGCCTTGATGGCTTCCCAGTTGCGGAGCACTTCGGCCGAATCGCCTGCCTCAGTCTCGCCGAAAACGTGTGGGTGCCGGCGCACCATTTTTTCGTGCACCTGGTGGATGACGTCGTCGATATTGAATTCACCGCGCTCTTTAGCCACGCGCGCGAAGAATGTGATTTGGAAAAGCAGGTCGCCGAGCTCTTCGCGCAGCGCTTCGGGCCGGCCTTCGCGAGCTTCCTCGAGCGCGTCGAATGCTTCATAGGCTTCTTCGAGCAGCATGGGCGCGAGGGTGGCGTAGGTTTGTTCGCGATCCCACGGACAGCCGCCCGGTTCGCGCAGACGATCCATCAGATCGACGAGATCAGTGAATGTGGTTGGCATGGGGATAGTTTCGAGTTTCAGGTTTGAAGTTTCAAGTTGAGGGGTGAAGTCAGAACCGGGAGGTGCGTGAAGGCCGTAGTGTAAAAGCCTTGACCGTCAGGTCGGGGTTCCGATGGGGAAAATATGACGAGGTCCGAAGGACCGTGATAATCACGTCGGCCCTTCGGGCCTTACTCATTCCGCTCCTAATTGACCTGCTTTTGCGATTACTTGAAACCCGGTGCTAACATCGCACCTCAAACTTAATCAAGCAAAACATTGCGACGGCGTCGATCCAACGGGAGCAAACCCGTCTTCGGAAAATCAAAACCATGGCTGAAGAACAACCCACATTCAAAGTAGTTGACCGCCGCCCCTTCAATGCGGATGGCACGCCGCGAGAGCTTTCGGCGGAAGAGAAGGAAGAAGCTGAACGCGCCGAAAAAGCGGCGGCCGCGCAGGAAGCCGCAGTGAAGGCGGCTGAAGCTGAGGCTGCGACCCCGGCCCCGCCGCCAACCGCGAAGGCGACTGCAACCGAGGCCAAAGCGAAAACCGCGGGCCCTCGGGCTGAGCAGGCGCCGCGTACCGGCGGCGATCCCCTCGATGACCCGACGAGTTTTCTCAGCTTGATCATGTCTCTGGCTTCAAACGCGGCGTCGAGTCTCGGCATGATGCCGCATCCGGTGACTGGAGAAACCGGAGTCGACCTGAAGACAGCCAAGCACTGGATCGATGTGCTCGGCATGCTGGAAAAGAAAACTGAAGGCAATCTCGACGAGCAGGAAGCCCAGGTGATTGAAGGCTTGCTCGCGGATTTACGCATGCAATACGTTTCGTTCTCGGGTGCACCCACCCCGCCACCGGCCAAGTTCAGCGCGAGTGATATCACGGGCGGAAAATAACTGTCAGCGGTCAGTCGTTCGTTGTCAGTTGTTTTTTTGCAACTGACTACTGACCACTGACGACTGATATGAAGCTGACCTTCCTCGGCACAGGCACATCGACCGGCGTCCCTTCCATTGCGTGCGACTGTGAAACGTGCACGTCGGACGATCCACGTGACAAGCGTTTGCGCGTTTCAGTGCTGATTGAGCATGCCGGGCAAACAATAATCGTTGACACATCCACTGATTTTCGTCAGCAGGCGTTGCGCACCGGCTTGAAGCATCTCGACGCCGTTCTGGTCACGCATTGCCACGCGGATCACATTTTTGGACTCGACGACATTCGACCGTTGAACTTTCGTCATGGCGCCCTTGGGTTGTACGCGAATGAACGGGCCTGGGTCGATATTCGCCGGATCTTCAAATACGTTTTCGAGCCGACACATTTCGGAGGCGGGCTGCCACAGATTGTTCCGCATACGGTGGTCGCGGGCGCGCCATTTTGCCTGGGCCAGGATTTGGAAGTAACTCCGCTCGAAGTAATCCACGGCCGCTTGCCCGTGATCGCCTATCGCCTTAATGACTTTGCTTACGCCACTGATCTGAGCGAGATTCCGCCGGCAACACTCGAAGGATTGCGCGGCCTGAAGGTGTTGGTGCTCGATTGCCTGCGCATCCGTCCGCATCAGACCCACCTGTGGCTCGAGCGCGCGCTTGAATACGTCGCCGAACTAAAACCGGCCCGCGCCTTCTTCACGCACATCACGCACGATATTATGCACGAACGCGATTCAAAGTTGCTGCCGGAGAATGTTGAGTGGGCTTACGATGGGTTGGTGGTGAGCGACTAGTCAGTTGTCGGCAGTCCGTTGTCAGTAGCACGCTGCCCGACTGACAACTGAAAACTTATAACTGACAACTGACGACTGACAACTGACTGAATGAGACTTTTTCACGGAACCGACAACGCCGAAATCGCGCGCCCGACGGTGCTAACGCTCGGAGTTTTCGACGGGCTTCATCTGGGACACCAACTAATCATGAAAACTGTGGTGGAACGCGCCAAAGAAGCGGGTGCTATTCCGACCGTGATTACTTTTGAGCCGCATCCGCGTGCCGTGCTGCATCCCGCCTCAGCGCCGCCACTGCTGCAAACCTTTGATCAGAAGATCGAAGCGCTCGGCGTGCTGGGGATTGAACAAACGATCGTGATTCACTTTGACAAGGCATTTTCGCAAATTCGCGCCGAAGACTTCCTGCGCGAAGTAGTCACCGATCGTTTACACGCCCGGGCAGTCTATCTCGGGCGCGGATTCGCTTTCGGCCATCAACGTGAAGGCAACATCGAATTGCTGCGCCGGGTAAGCGAGCGCCTCGGGTTTTTTGCCGATGAAGTTCCCGAAGTGCGCCTGCGTGGGCGGCGCATTGGCTCGACGCGGATTCGCGAACTGCTACAGCAGGGCCAGGTTAATCTCGCGCGCCGCATGCTCGGCCGCCCGTACGGCGTCGAAGGCCAGGTGATTCGCGGCGCATCGCGGGGGGCCACGCTCGGCTTTCCCACCGCCAACCTTCGTCCGCAAAACCGGGTCATTCCGCGCAGCGGTGTTTACGTGACCGCGACATTAATCGAAGGAGGGTGGCATCGGAGCGTAACGAACATCGGCACCCGGCCCACGTTCGGGGATGCGATCGAACCGTCGGTCGAGACGTATGTGATCAATTGGGTTGGCGATCTCTACGGCGATGTTTTGCGCGTGCGTTTCCTGCATCGGCTCAGAGATGAAAAGAAATTCGGATCGATTGATGAGTTGAAGACGCAGATCGACAGCGATGTAGCCCGGGCTAAAAAGTATTTTGAGAGGACTAGTGTGAAACGATCGCTCTCGATAGGGTGAAGGCGGCCAAGCCGCAGCACAGTGCGGAAAGCCTCAGGCTTTTCGGAGCGGCCCCCCTTTAATAGATTCCGGCGAGGCTCAGCCTCGCCGGCTAGACAAGAATAACGCCTGCCCGGTAAGGCAGAGCCTTACCGCACTGTGCTGCGGCCAAGCCGCATGTTTGTTTTCACTTCTTCTCGCCGTTACTTGACGGAATCTTCATCTGCTCGCGAAACAGATTCAGCAACAACAGGGTTCCAATCCCCCCGGTGCTGTCACCACCACCGCCTCCTGAGGCCAAAACGTCCGGTGTAATCCGCACGTTCTTCTCGCCGATGACTTTCAAAGTCTCGACCACGGCGACCCCTTGCGCTCCGAGCGCGTTGACTTGTTCGCGATAAGCGACACCCTGAGCTTCGCCCATCAGCCGCACCTTCTCAGATTCGGCCCGGCCGGTTTGCAGAATGTACGAAGCCTCGCCCTCCGCTTCGGCCTTGCGCTGCTCGGCGCGCTTGCCGGCAATTTCGACACCGACCGTCGCCGCCATCAGATCCTTCTGATTGTCGGCATGGGCCTTGGTCTTTTCGAGTTGAATGCGCTTGTCCTCAGCCTCGCGCTGCGCGTTGTACATGTTCTGACGCTGCTCAGCGAGAATCTTTTCGGTCTGGGTCTTCATCAGCTCTTCCGGCAGATGAATGTGACAGATGAGCACGTTCACGACGTCGACGTGATACTTCAGCAGATGGGCGCGCACGCGTGCTTCAGCGCGCTCCTGCTCTTCGTGTCGGTTCTGCAGATAGGCCATCGCTGAAGATTCTGAAGCCTGGTTGCGAAAGATCGAATCGATCAGCGGATGCATTACGTTCTGAATCAGGCGGTCGATGCCGCCGATTTTCGCCACCATGAACGGCGCGTCTTCCGGTTTGACGCGAAAGACCACACGCACTTCCAACTGCATGGTGAACCCATCTTTCGAGATCACTTCGAAAGGATCGAAGGTGTTGGCCACCTCGCCCGCGGTCCACTCCACCGTTTGGTTCGTGGTGGGAATGATAATCGGCGTGATGGCCAGCGTGTTGACGTAATAACGTCCCGGGCCCACCACCGTTTCCTGGATGCCGCGAAAACCCTCCGGCACTACGTAGGCTTCATGAGCGCCTTCGTCCAGGCGACGGTCCGCCGGATCGCCGGTCAGTAATTCGTCTCGAATCTCGGCCGCAGTCCGGTCGCTGTCGATCTTGTCCAGACGCGCGGCTGATTCTTCGGCTTGCTCGCGCTCTTCCCGTTCCATGCGTGTGCGCACTTTGGCCGCCATTTCGCGGCGCACTTCGTCCGAGGGATCCTTGCCGGTGTTCGAAACGATCACCGCGACTTCGCCCGGCCTCACTTCCTTTGCGGTTTCAGGAATTACTTTGAAAAGCAGCGGGTTGATGTAGTAGGTGCCTGGCAAAAGGATGTCCTTCTGCGGTCCACGCTGGCCGCCCCGATTGATGAACTCGTGAGCGTCCTGAAAATTGTCGTGGCCTTCTACAGGTTCAGCCACGTAGTCTTTCGGATTCAATGGCGCGCCATCCAACGCTTCGACCAGGCCGATCGCATTTTCGTTAATGATCGTCGCGTCGAATAGCCGGACATAAAACAGGCCGGGTTTCGTTTCGTTGTCGCCCTGAATCGGCATTGATTGGGTGAGGATGCGATACGTACCGGGTGTGAGGATTTCTACCTGCGGCCCTTTCTGGCCGCCGGATGAAACGTATTGTTCTGCATCCTGAAAATTACGATGTCCATCAATCGCCTTACCCAATAGCCGTCCGGGATCGAGTGGCGCGCCGTCAACGGCCGTCATCACTCCCACCTTGCCCTGTGGAATCATGGTCGTCTTGGCAATCGAAACGCGAAACAGGTAAGGATGGATCGGCCAAAGCCCGGGCGGCAACGTGCGTAGCTGAATGCCTTTCACGCCTCCCTGTTTGATGAAGGCGATCGGGTCCTGAAAGTTATTGTGCGCGTTCTGGGCGCGATCCGGGGCGAACACCCGGCCGGCCGGCATCGGCTCGCCGTCCATCGCTTCAACGACGCCGAGTTCGTCAGGACCAATCTCGATAAGCGGGACTTTTCTTCCATACAACCTCTCGGTGAATGGATTTAGAAAGTGAAGACCAGGTTTAAGGACGTCAGCCTGGATTCCCACTTCGCCTTCCGTCGCGACGACGCGGCCGGGCGGCATCTTCTTGCCAAAGTAGCGCCTCTCTTTTATTGCGATCTCCTGGGCGCCCACGTTGACCATCATCCGGCGCAGAAAGACGAGCAGCACGATCAGCGCGACAAAGGCCAGGAACAAGAAGGGAAGAATTGCGATGGGGTCTAAGTTATTCATGGTAAACCTCTATTTCATTGCGACGAACAAAGTTGGAAGAGTTGAGTCATCGGGTGGCGCGCGGCGCCGCTTCCAGTTCGCGACGCGCGCTGGCAAGCGTTTGCTTCAGCACAAAACCAGCGCCTGAGCTTCTGGCGCGGGGAGAGAGTACCCAAAACTCTCCTTCAAATAAAGCTTTTAGCTCAACCGGAGAAATGTCCGGAAGTTTTCCTTCCCGCCGCAGCTGCACTGCAGTTTCCACCGCATCGCGATAAATGTCCGGGTTATCGCTCAAGGCGGCGCAATGCAGGGCCTTTACCGTTCCGCTACGGTCGGGTGATTGCCGCCACGAGTTCAAGACTGCGAGCGCAAGTTGATCGTTAACCGGTAACTCGTGCTGCGATAGGTGCGACATGAGCACGAGCAACTTTGGATCTGAATCTGCCTGGTTCACCAGTTCGGTCAGCGCGCGATTGTACAAAGCGCGATCACCGGCGCGGTGCACATCACTGAGCACAGACCGGTCGCCAGACTGCGCCCGCCTGAGTAACTGCTCAGTTCGTTCTTCCTCGGCGAGCGCCAGACGTTTGGACTCTTCCTCTTGCAGGGTCCGAGCGTCAGGAGCAAACAAACCGCGTGCGTCAGGTGGCGGCGGCAAAACGCGTTCAGAAGTCTCCGAAGTGGACTTCTGCAAAAAATAAAGTGCTATTCCAATGATGGTAAAAACTACGAGAGCGGTTATGAGAAGCGTGACCATTGCGGTCCCGACAGCCTTTTGATTTTGCGCCGCCGGTTCACCAAATTATACGCCTGATTGAGTTGAAAGGTTCAAGGACGGACGGTGCTCACCTGATCGCATTAAAGAAAAGCGGATACGTCGCCAGTGATTGACCACGATACTGGGGGCGAAAGCCGAACAGGATGACCCGGCCTTTGCCCACGCCGACTTTCACCAAAGCGAATTTGCCCTTGAGGCGATCTGCGCCCAGTAACCACCCGGATAGCAAAGGATCTCTTTCTCTCGGATACCAGGCCAGGGCCTTTCCGTTGGGAAACTTCAAATAGTCGTTAGTGAATTCAAACACCGGGGAATTCTCGACCCACGCGATCGACTCTTTCGGCATGCCTTTGGTGATCGGATCGTCCGTGTTGAGCTCAATTCTCAGGATCGATCCCGGCACGTAGAAATCAGTGCGTGGTAATTCGTCCACCACATTGCGCACCGGCAACTTAAACTGCTCAATGGCGAATTGCGACGCACGGTTGAGACAAACCAATGTGCCCCCGTCCTCGACAAACTCGCGCAGCGCTTTCACGCCTTCTTTGCCCAGCCCGCCGGTGTATTCCGGAGGCATTGCCCGGTCGCGATGACCGTCGAGAACAGCTTCGGCCGGTTGATCGGGAATGATGATAGTTTCGAGATCCTTGCGCAGGTTTCCCGCGCGAATCTGACGATCGTCGAGCGAGCGATAGCGAGTGCACTGCTGATGGTCGAGCACCCAACGCGTCCAGCCTTCGTCCATGGATGGAACGGCTGACTTGTAAATCGCTCGCGGCGGCAGGGCCGCGTCACCACATCCGCCATTCATCCCGGTCGAAGGGGTATTCAAACGGGTATACTTGAACTGCGTTCTTACCGCTTGGACCTCTACGTTCATGAGTAACGACAGCGTGTGCGCCGCCGCGTCGTAGGGCGGGATCGGTTTGCCTGCCGCGTCGCGCTGATCGGGGTAATGTCGCGGGATCAGCATGGCCCGCGCAAATGCGGCATACGGTTGATTCATGGGAATGACCGCGGTGCCGGCGGGGTAACTGCGCCCGTCCACTGAAAACGCCTTCGCCTCAATCGCTTCGACCCCGGCCGTGTCGAGTATCCCGAGGAGCAGGCCAGACGCGCGTTGAGGGAAAACATCCGTGTAGCCTTGAGGTTCTTTGGACGGAATTACCAGCAAAGCGACCAGCTCACCATTCTTTGGGGGCCGCACTGCCTCTCTTCCAATCTGATAAAACCTTTGTAAGTAGTGTTGGCGATTTTGCGCCGAGTGTTTGAGCAAAAGGAAAGCAGCGGTGGTCATGTGATTGGTGATATCGCGCAGACGCCACTCACCGCCTTTCCAAAGCGGTCCAAAATTGGCCGACTCAGTTTTTGGATCGTAGCCTTCGCGAGAATTCAGTTGCTCGAACTTGACGGTAAGTGGAGTGGCCAGCCGCGCCGAGGCTGTCTCAGACAATATGCGAATGCCGCCGTGATAATGCGAGTACGCGCGCGACGGTGACCACGCGTCGTAAGTTGAATTGGTGGTGATGCCTTTGAAGCCGGCGGCGCGCATTTCCTTCGCGATATAGTTGCCAAGCTCGGTGTAGCCGTCGATGAGTTGCTTGGGCACGTTTGGCTCCACCGGATCCATGTACGGCGGGAGGAAGAGGCGCGAGCCGAACTCGCCCTGCTGATGGATGTCGTGGACTATGTGCGGGCGCCAGACGTTGAGAATTTTTTCGACGACTAATTGTGTCTCGACCTGGGTAAAGGCATACCAGTCGCGATTATCGTCATGCCCGGTGTAATGATGATAGAGCTCGGGCGGGCTGGTGCCTTCGTAGGGCGTACCCAGCGTCTTCTGATACCAGTTGTTGACGATGTCCACACCGTCAGGATTTGTCGAAGGCACGAGCAGGATGATGGTGTCGCGCAGAATCTCGCGCACATCCGGATCATTTGATGAGGCCAGCCGGTAGGCGATGAGCATGCTCGATAGATACGAGCCAACCTCGGTGGAATGAATACCGCAGGTAATCGCGACAATTGTTTTGCCTCTAGAGATGAGGCGCCGGGCAGATTGTTCAGACGATCCGATCTTGCGTGGGTCCG
This sequence comes from Pyrinomonadaceae bacterium, assembly GCA_035274925.1. Classification (GTDB taxonomy): domain Bacteria; phylum Acidobacteriota; class Blastocatellia; order Pyrinomonadales; family Pyrinomonadaceae; genus UBA11740. The sequence continues at coordinate 20,417 of DATENS010000272.1, forward strand.
CAAGCATCTCCTGAATGTGCCGATACGTATCGAGCTGGGCCAGATTCTCAGGAGCGGAGATGGTTGCATAAACAAACGGCGCGCCTTTGGTTGACTTACCGATTTGCTGGAAGATCACGCGGTCACTGGCCGCGTCCAATTTTTGAAAGTACTCAACCACCTTGGCCCAACTGGCGAGCTTGCGATCTTCACCTGGGGTAAAGCCCAGAACATCTATGGGCGCCGGAATTGTTTTTTGAGCTGAGACGGGCTCGAGGATCAGCGCGTCTGAGGGGAACGAAACGAGAAGAAAAAGAAAGGCGGCAATCGTTAAGGACAGTCGCTTATTCATATCAATCGCGCATCTTAACCCACCTGCTCACGCTGGTGGTACTGAGCGTCAGGTTCGAGTGCCGTCGGCTCTTTACCTTTGCGACTTAGCGTCTTTGCGTGAAATTGCCCTCTTGACAACCGGTTGGTTCGCGCAAAGGCGCTAAGTCGCAAAGGAACGCAAAGCAAGTCACTAACTCAAATTCCATGAAGCCGGAGCCGAAACTCATCATTAAAGGCGGTGATGTCCGGGAGTCGCCCCGCAAATGTTTGCGCATCGCGCAGAAGCCGGGGGATGCCGCCCGGCGAAAGTGCCAGGCCGTAAGCGGGATTGGAGAAGATCGAGGCAATTTGAGGGTTGAGTCGCTGCGGCACGCCAAAACGAATCGCTCTCAGCGCCGACGGAGCAAAGCCGGCGCTGCGTCGCGGATTAACAATTTCAATGGCCCGATCGAATATGTGAAGGCGCGTCGTGATTTCGCGCAACGCAAGGTCGCGATGAATCATTGCGTTGCTTAAGCCTTCG
>DATENS010000273.1:0-22563 GCA_035274925.1 Pyrinomonadaceae bacterium
TTTTCTGTATTGCTACCCCGGGCTCACGCCCGGGGCTACTAACATATCGCCTGCTTCGCAGGCTGGTTGAATTGCCTCGACCAACAATTAGCCGGAGGTAGGCGAAAACGATGATCAAGCGAGCTGTTCTTCTTCTGCTCATCTCTCTTGTTGCCATATCAGCATCAATGGCTCAACGACGAAAAACCAACGTAGACCTGATCATCAGAAACGGCACCGTGGTAACTATGGACGGTTCGCGGCGCGTGATCGAAGACGGCGCGGTCGCGGTCAAAGGCGGGCGCGTGGTCGCCGTCGACGATACGGCTGACATCGTGCGTCGCTATGCCGCCCCGGACGTCATCAATGCGGAGGGCAAAGTCGTCATCCCAGGCCTGATCAACGGTCACACTCACGTTCCGATGACGCTGTTTCGCGGCATTGCCGACGATTTGGATTTGCAGGAGTGGCTGACCAAATACATCTTTCCGGCCGAAGCCAAGAATGTTACCGAAGACTTTGTCCGTGTAGGCACGCGGCTCGGTCTCGCAGAAATGTTGCGTAGTGGCACCACCACTTACTGCGACATGTACTACTTCGAAGACGCCATCGCCGATGAAACTTTCAAAGCTGGTATGCGCGGCGTTTTGGGCGAGACGGTGATCGACTTTCCGGTGGCTGATAACAAGACCTATGAAGAAGGACTGGCCTACAGCGAACGCTTTATTAATCACTGGAAAGGAAACTCGCTGATTGTCGCGGCCATCGCCCCCCATGCGCCCTACACCGTTTCGGAAGATCACCTGAAAGCCGCACGCGCGCTCTCCGATCGCACGGGCGCGCCGATTGTGATTCACATCTCTGAGACCAAACGCGAAGTTGACGACAGTATTAAAGCGAAAGGGGCTAGCCCGGTCGACTATCTCAACCGGATCGGTTTTTTGAATAATCGCGTCATTGCCGCGCACATGGTCTGGCCCAGCGACGGCGAGCTCGACCTGTTGAAGAGGTTGGGCGTAGGCATCGTTCACAATCCGCAATCGAACATGAAACTTGCCTCAGGCGTGGCGCCGGTGCCGAAGATGCTGCGCGAGAATCTGCCCGTGGGCCTCGGCACAGACGGCGCAGCTTCGAACAATGATCTGAATCTCTGGGAAGAGATGGACTCAGCCGCCAAGCTGCACAAACTGATCAGCAACGATCCCAAAGTAGTGACCGCGGAGGAAGCGTTTGAGATGGCCACCATTCGCGGTGCGCGCGCGTTGCACCTGGAAAAAGAGATCGGTTCGATCGAGAAAGGGAAGCGGGCGGACATCGTCATCGTCGATCTCGAATCGCTTAACCAAACACCTTCCTACAACATCTATTCCGACCTGGTTTATGCCACCAAGGCGGGCGACGTGCGGACGGTAATCATCGAGGGCCGCGTCGTAATGCGCGACCGGCGCCTGCTGACTCTGAACGAAGAGACCATCAAAGCCGATGCGCGCCGCTATCGTGAAAAGATCGTGAAGAGCGTCGGCGTGAAGACCCTGCCGGAAGATTGAGGCGGGCTAAGCAATCAATCGTGATGCCTTGAGGCTGATCCGGCTCCTGAATAACTTCCACAATTCAAACGTCGCAAAGCTGAAAAAAATGAGAGTGATGGGCTCGATCAGCCATCGATGCCTTCCTTCTACATAGAACGCACTTTGTCCCAGGCAGATCGCCAGAACCACGCTCAATAAAATTAGCGAGGATTCACGTGTCCTCGGCCGCGGGCTACGCATCGCCTGGACAATGCCTGCCAGCGAGAAAACCAAAGCGACCACGTAAAAAATCCGGTAGACGATCACGTAGGTGTGGTAATAGGGAATTCCGCTGCTGGGAGAGAACCACCAGAAGTAATAAATCTTTAGCAGATATAACTTCAAAGCATCAGCGGGCCGCTCGCGGATAAAGCGCAGAGCCTCGTCTCGGAAGAAGGCTTGTTGTTCCATCTCGGTCATTGCTGCGACCTTTTGTTAAAATTCAATTGGCGTGCGGCGAAGGATCTTGGTGTTGTATTCGTCAGCCGACGCTCCGGTCGCGTAAGGACTATTGCCGCGCCAGAAATTCTCGGTATTGGTAGAGGTCACCATGACAAATTGCTTGTGAACGACGTAGTTTCGAATCATCCAGGGCGTCACCACCAGCAGGCCGGCGATTAACATGCAAGCGGCGAATATCATTCGATCTCGGAGTCGCGTGGTCCTAATAACGACGAGATAAGCCAACACAAGCGGAAGGAGGATTCCGATAATCCCACGAGAAAGGGTACCAAGGCCGATCAGAGCTCCAATCAACAGAGACTTTCGGAGTGTAGGACTGTAATGGAATCTCAAGAGGGACAGTGCGATTGCGGAAATCAGAAATGCATCGATGCTCAAAGGAATTAGATTAAAGACGTCGTAATAAACAAACCCGGGATGAAAAGCTACGAGCGTGGCGGCGATGAGGGCGATCGGGTCGTTAAAAAGCATCTTCGCAATCGCGAATATGGTGGCGCTCAAGAGCACCGAGAATGCAGATTGGACAAGTAAGACAGCGAAATAACTGTGATTAGTCAGCGAATAAATTGCAGCGCACAAGAAGACGTAAAGCGGTGGCGCATGAGAGTAATAACCATTGAAGTAGTACCCTTGGCCGGCAAGTAGGTTGTTGGTGATGACTTCAAACTCCCACGGCACCGGTTGGGCGTTGGTCCTAAGCCACAGGATGAGCAGTATTCGGATAACGAATGTGACGCAAGGATTATCAGCAGTACAGTCCGCGTGCTCCCCACAGGTTTCATCGTCGGGATAACTTAACACCACGCACTCGGACTGCCCAGGTCTCGGAGAGTTCACGGACTGTGTTTGTTCGGCTTCAAATGATAAGGCACGCTGGTCACAATCACGTTGGGTTTGAATAAGAGCGCGCCCTTCAGCATTAGCGAGCTCTGATTGTGGAGCAGGTGTTGCCACCACCGCGCCGGAATGAACTCAGGCAAGACGACGGTGATCATCTGGTCGTGATGCCGCTTCATCCGTCGATCGAGATAGCGAATCAGCGGGCCGACCAGCGAACGGTAAGGCGAAGCGATTACGACTAACTCGACGCCCTCTCCCCAGTCGCTCCACTTGGCGCGCAATTTCTGTGTCGCTTCTTCATCGAGATTGATATACACCGCCGTCACGTGATCTGAGGCAATCGCACGCGCATACTCAAGTGCGCGCAATACTCCGCGGTGAATCCCTGAGACCGGCACAATTACCTCGTGACGGATCGGCCGCAGGCGCGACAGGCCTTCAGTGGTCAGTTGATGCGCGACGTCCTGGTAGTGACGATGAACGGCGCGAAACATTATGACAATCAGCGGAATCAGCACCACCACGATCCACGCTCCGTGAAGAAATTTCGTAATCACCAGCACAGTGAGCACGACCGAAGTAGCCAGTGCTCCGACGCCGTTGATGACTATTGATTTTCTCCAGTGACGCGGCCGATTTGCCTGCGGTAACTCTGAGGCCTGGTTCTTGCCGGCCTTTAACCAATGCCGCACCATGCCGCTCTGTGAAAGGGTAAATGAAAGAAAAACGCCCACGGCATAGAGAGGAATCAGGCGGCTGGTGTCTCCGCCAAAGGCGACGACCAGAATGCCTGAAAAGATCGCGAGGATGATGATGCCGTTCGAGAAGACAAGCTTGTCACCGCGCGTTCCTAATTGCCGCGGCAGAAAACGATCGCGGGCCAGCAGACTGGAGAGTCGCGGGAAATCTGCGAAAGAAGTGTTGGCGGCGAGGACCAAAATGAAAGCGGTCGTGCCCTGAATCACGTAGTAGAACCAACCCATCCAATCCGTAAAGACGATGCGCGCGAACTGCGAAATGACCGTTTCATTTTCCAGCGGATGTACGTGATAGAGGTAGGCCATCACGCTCGTGCCGATAAACATGGTCGCCAGCAGGATGGCCATCCAGGTAAGCGTCGTGGCGGCATTGCCGGCCTCGGGCTGTTTGAAAGCGGGGATTCCGTTTGAGATTGCCTCAGTGCCCGTCAAGGCAACACATCCGTTGGCAAATGCTCCCAGAATCAGGAAGAGTGTCAGGGGTTGCAGGCTGTAGCCTTCGGCGAGCTTCAGGTCCTCGTTCGTCACGGGAACAACGGCCGGAGCAAGAAAATAATGGATGATGCCGTAGCCGATCATGAACAGAAAGCTGAAGACGAATGCGTAGGTGGGACCGGCGAACAGGGAACCGGTTCGCGTACGCCGCGCAGATTGGCAATGGCGATGAAGGCGATCAGTATCAGGCACATCAACACCCGGTGATTACCAATCCAGGCGAGGCGGCTGCCCTGTGCGGCGGAAGTGATCGCGGCGACGCCGGCCGCAATTGAAACTGATACCGTCAACACGTAATCAACCAGCAATGCAGCCGCGGCTACAAGTCCGGGGTACGTCCCCAGGTTCTCTTTGGCCACGATATACGCTCCGCCACCCGAAGGATATGCGTGGATAGTTTGTCGATAGCTGATGGCCACGATGCCGAGCACCAGGGCAATCACAAACGTGATGGGGACGACGTAACTGAACGCATGCGCTTGGCCGTAAGCGACTGCCACCGCAAGCACGAGTAGAATTTCTTCCGAAGCATAAGCCGTCGATGAAAGAGCGTCGGAAGCAAAAACCGCCAGGCCGGTCTTTTTCGTCAAACGCTCGTGCATTGCCTGCTCAGTTCGCTTCGCCCGGCCCACCAGCACTCGCTTGAGCCGCGTAAGAAACGTGCTCCTGGTTAAAGCTCGCCGGAGTGGTTCTTCCATGCGCTCCTCAGGTCCTTTCCCAGCGAATCGATAAGTTGAGGTCATCCGGTGTCAGCGTCTCGACACGCAGTGTTCCATTCGGCGGGCCTGCGTTGCTTTGCGCGAGGTAGGATGCAAGATGTCTTTCGGTGCAGGAGGTCCAGAACGAGTTCGTCCGCAGGATGCGACGACAGGTGAGAATCTCGATTTGCGTGAAGAGATCGTCCGCAATTTCGACAAAGGTGACGGACTCTTTTCCAGCCGTGTCGCGCACCAGGAACTCGTAGCCTCCTTCGACGTGAGCCGGAGTGCCTTCAATTTCCCACCGGCGAAAAATGCTGAAGCCGTTTTCAGTCAAAAACTCGATCGGGCGGACCTTTGACTGGTCGGGGTCAACGACAACACGCTGGCTTTGTGCGCACATGGCTCACTCCGGCATTCGCCAAGGAGAAGCGTACCCGGATGCACATAAAGATTGAGTAAGCGGTTCGTAAAGAGTGTGTAAAGATCGGAGAAGGGTCGGTCGGCCTTTAGTCGTGGACGAACTGACCATCGCGTCTTATTGGGTAGGCGAGGTTAATGGGGCATAAGACGCTGTATAGTGGTCTTGATGCCTCACTGTGAGGTCTAATACGCAGTTGGGGCCGACACCATAAGCAATGGAAATTACCCTGCATTATCAGCTCACTGGTGACGACACTCTCGAGTGTATGGATGTTCATGATCCACGCATTCAAGCCAATTTTGTTGTTGGAGTGGTCGCCTCGCTCCTGCTAATTGCTGTTGGCGTGGCTTGGATCACAATGGTTGGCGGCAAGGCGGTGGCTTGGATATCAATCGGGTTTGGCCTGTGTGTCTGTGTCAGTAGTATTCTTCGACGATCACAGATCAGGACCCGCGTGCGTCGTCAGAGGAACCAACTCGGACCGACTGAATTAATCGTGCGAGAAACGGGCCTGAGTGTGAACGAGGAAAACTCACACTCAGAAGTGTCTTGGTCGCGATTCGTTAACCTCCGCCAGTCTAAGGACCATTATCTTTTGTATCGGAGCGCCGACCTCTATTCGATCGTACCCAAACGCGGATTCGCCAATGAAGAGGACCTCGCCTCTTTTCGTGACATTATTAAGCGAGTCATCCGGTAAGTACGTTGGACCGGAGCGGCGGGAGCGTAAATACAGTGATGCGTGATGAGTTATGAGTGATGAGTGATGAGTGAAATCAAGCCTGTTCAACTCTGACGTTTAGCCTACCTAGATTTCCAATTTTGTCGCGGAAAATGACCAATAACCCACTACTCGGAAGACTATTGAGCGAACACAAATTGCCTGTTTCCGGGCGACGGGTTTTCTATACTTGCGGATGCACCTTGATGCCGCCGTTTGTTTTGGGCCTGTGGGCGCTGATTGCATCTTTGACTTATGCCCGCAATACCGTCGATTCGGATTTAGGATTTTATTTTTCACTCGCTCTGGCCGGCATCAGTCTTGGCTTGTTCGGACTTTTTGCTCTTGTGTCCCGCCTTTCTCCCGCCTGGTTAAAGAAATATAAGCTCGAGATTTATGAGCACGGCTTCATCAAAAAGGATTTATTCAAAACCTACACCTGCCTGTGGAACGAGATTAGGGAAGTCAATCCGATGATGCTGGTTTACGACAAGGCAAGCCGTAACACGCCGCCCAGCGAGTTTGGAAGTCTCGGAGAAGATACGAAAGAGAGAGGCATTTACGAAATCTACAAGAAGGACGGCAGCAAACTTAAAGTCAACCGCAGGTATAACGACATCGAAAAGCTCGACGAGCGGCTTATTCCATTATGCAGAGAGACTCCCAATTGGTAATTCGGTGTCGGAACCGCTCCGAATCACTCACCATTAAATCGATAGCCAACCCAAGGTTCGGTGAGAATGTAACGAGGTTTTGAAGGATCGGCTTCAATCTTCTTGCGCAACTGGCCAATGAAGACGCGCAGGTATTCAGGTTGTTCGGTATAGCCGCCGCCCCAGACGGCGCCCAGCAGCGCCCGATGCGTCAGGACTTTTCCGGCGTGCCGCAAGAGGTAAGTCATTAACTCGAATTCCTTCGGCGTCAGGCGCAGCTCTTTGCCGGCATGAGTCGCAGTATGTGCATCAAGATCGATGCGAAAGTCTCCGGCTTCGAGAATGTGGCTATCCCCTTCGGCGGGTTTACGTCGCAACGCGGCGCGAACCCGCGCCAGTAATTCATCCATGCCAAACGGCTTTGTCACGTAATCGTCGGCGCCCGCATCAAGCGCTTCCACTTTTGTTTTCTCCTCGCCGCGCACGGACAAAACGATAATCGGAACTCCGGAAATCGCGCGCAGGCGCCGGCATAGTTCGAGGCCGCTCACATTCGGCATCGCCAGATCGGTAATCACCAGTGCGGCAGGCCAATCCTTGAAAGTCTGTAACGCGAAGTCGCCATCACCGGCTATGCGCACGTCATAGCCTTCAGCCATAAGACTCCGGCGCAGCACGCGAGTCAGCTGAACCTCATCATCAACAACCAGGATGCGTTCCTTATCTTGCATTGAAGCCTTATCCCGCTGGCGGCTTTTGCGCCGGCAGTTCGATTACAAATTTAGCGCCCGAGCTATTCTCGGCATCTTCGATCCAGATGCGCCCGCCGTGTGCTTGAATTATTCCGTGCGCGATTGCCAGGCCCAGGCCGGATCCGGAACTATTCCGATTACCAGAATCGCCGTCGCGAGTCGCGCGAAAGAACTTCTCAAACACGCGCTCGCGTACTTCCGGACGAATGCCCGGCCCTTGATCTTCGACACTGACCAAAATTGCCGGCCCGCCCACGGGTCGCGCCCGGATGCGAATGGTCGAGCCAGCAGCGGAGTACTTTGCCGCGTTATCGACGAGAATGTAAATGACTTCGGCAATCGCCGGTTCGTCGACCTCCACCAGGGGCAGTTCGTCTTCAATCCAAACTTCAACCTGATGATCGCGCGTGCGCGGCTCAGCCCGCCGCAGCGCAGTCGCCATGATCTCATCGATGGCGCTCGATTTGGTTTGCAGATGCAATTCTCCCGCATCGATGCGCGCCAGTTTCGTTAACGCCTCGACAAAGTGATCGAGCCGGTCCGATTCTTCGTCGATCACTTGCAGCATTTCTTTCCGGCCATCCTGGCCGAGCTGCGAAGGCTTCTTGTCACGCTCAGTAGCGTAGAGGTCGGCCAACAAAGTTGTTGCCGAAGCCTTGATCGAGGTTAAAGGTGTACGTAAATCGTGAGTTACGGCGTCTAGCAATGCGGATTTCAACCGTTCGCTTTGCTTCAGGGCCTGGGCTTGGCTCGAGCGTTCGAACGTATCCTGGAGTTCAAAGTACAGACGTTCAATTTCACGTTTGGCGTCTTCAGCTTCTTCGGCGCGACGCTTGGCGCGCGCTGAAAGATGGCCGACGGCGATCGCGGTAACGAAGAAGGCAAACAACGCTATCCAATTCTGCGGGTCAGCGATGGCAAATGTGTGAAACGGCGGCAGGAAGAAAAAATTGAAAGACAGCCCCGCCAGCACCGACGAAACAAGAGCCGGTCCGCTGCGGCAGAAAATGGCGACGAATAGAATGACTAGCAGATAGCCTAAAGCCACCGTGGCGGAGTTGATGCTTTCACGAAGAGGGAGGAGTAGAAGAGTGCCGGCTACGATCGCCAGCGCGGCGGCGGCGTAACGGAGCCAGCTCGGGACCCGCAGGGGTAGGCGCATGAGCTCATTGTACTCCAGCCGTTCCTAACAAATGATCCGGTCAATAACCACCCACATGGATGGCCGGGCGATTCTCTTCATCCGGTTCGGCTTGCCTGAGTACTTCTCGAGTGACCGGCGCGGCGTCGCCTTTTCCAAACGCCACATAGTCGAAAAGGTACGCAATCGGATTTCCCGAGCCCCAGTGGAAATATGCGTGTGGAAGTTTGCCCGTGCGATCACGCAGGTACAGCAGGAATGCCGCGATCGTGTTGGGTACAACTGAGCTCTCAGCGCGCAGCACGCGATACCCGCCGACGTCCATGCCGGTGACCTTCATGACATCAGTAAACTCAGACGCGTCGTCGACTTCAATTTCGAGAAAGAGAATCGGATCGCGGCGCGGCAGGTTGTGGTCCTCACGGTGCTCGGCAATCTCGCGGCGGTATTCTTCTACATTACTTTCCTCGGGGCGATTGGTGATGATGCGAATCGTACCTTTCGCCGCGGCTTCGTTAATGAAGCGATCGGCCGCCTCGTCTATTTCAAATCGCTCGACCCGAAGCTCGGTGGTGCGTGCAATTCTTGATAGCAGGGAGATAAGGATGATCAGTCCGATGAAAAAGCCGGCGATCTTAATCCCGTCGGGGCGCTCGACGATATTCACCACAGTCGTGTACGCGAAAACGAGAGAGATCAGTGCGAAGGCGGCCGTCCAGATCTTCTGCTTCCGGCGCCAGGCAGAGATCGTGACGGCGATCGCTGCCGAACTCATCAGCACCAGCACGCCGGTGGCGTACGCCCCACCTTGCGCATTAACGTCAGCTTTGAAGATTACGGTAATCGCAAACGCGATAATCGTGAACACAATCACCAGCGGTCGCATGGCCCGCGTCCACTCCGGCGCCATGCCGTACCTGGGCAGGTAACGCGGCACAATGTTCAATAATCCGGCCATCGCTGACGCGCCCGCGAACCAGAGAATCAAGATCGTGCTGATATCGTAGACGGTGCCGAACACGCTGCCGAGGTATTCGTGTGCGAGGTAAGCAAGCGCGCGGCCCGAAGCTTCGCCCGCGGGCACGTTGCCGTGCGCCGGACTGAATTGTTCGGGCGGAATCAAAAGGGTGGTCACGAAGCTGCTGGAGATCAGCATTACGCTCATGATGAGGGCCGCGGCGACCAATAGCTTCTTTGTGTTTCGGATCCGCCCGCTCGGATTGGCTTCGGTATCTGACCGATCGCCCTTAACCAGCGGCATCACGGCCACACCGGTTTCGAATCCCGACAAGCCCAGCGCCAGTTTGGGAAAGACGAGCAGTCCGATGAAGATGACCATCGTCCAGTTTCCCCCGACGCGTGGATGGGCCAGCAGGGCGTTTTGCCAATTCGAAATTACTGACGGTTTTAGCGCTACATGATACAAGCCGGCGCCGATCACGATGACGTTCAGCAGCAGATAGATCAGCACCAGCACCAATGCGATGCCAATCGCCTCTTTAAAACCCTTTAGGAAGACGCCGGCCAGAAAACCGATGAGAGCCACGGTCAATGCGATGTTCACGAACGTGTGGCTGAAACCCTGAAGAGAATCGTGGATGAGTGGGTTCTCGACGATGTGCGCCGTCGCATCGGCTGCGGAAAGTGTAATCGTGATGATGAAGTCAGTTGCGACAAATCCCAACAACACGAGAATGAAGAACTTGCCCTGCCACCAGGACAACAATCGCGCCAGCATGGAAATCGAGCCTTCGCCGTGCGGGCTCTCCGCAGCTACGCGGCGATAGATGGGAAGCGCGCCGAACAGGCTGAGCAGCACCAGGATTATCGTCGCTATCGGCGAGAGAGCTCCCGCCGCTAGAAATGCGATGCCCGGCTGATAACCGAGTGTGGAAAAGTAATCCACACCGGTCAGGCACATTACTTTGTACCAGCTATGGTGACGATGATGTTCCTTCTCGCGTTCAAAGGGCCCTTCGATCTCTTTGACATAGCCGTCCATTAGCCAGCGGCGCACGGGGCTGGGCCGTTTGCGCCTGACAGGGCGAGACTTGTGGACAGTTGCAACCAACGGTTTCAACTCCTCAACTGTGCGATCGAAATGCTGTTTGAGTGAAAACTATTCTACTTCAATGGAGCGAGCATGTCAGAACGGTCACAGGCTTATGGCAAGTGAACGCCGCCGATCGCGGAAATTGTCGCGCGCGGCTTCAACAAATAGCGATAACAGCCGCGGATGTCGCAGCGGAAGTTTCATCCCCAGAAAGAGTGTGTGAGTGAACAAGAAGAGGGTGGCAAAGATAGTTGGCTGAAAGGCTAATAAACCTGCGCGTTCGTCGGCGCCCGCATCGATGACGCTGTCCACGAGACAACCGACGGCGCCAATGTCTCTCATCAGCTTTCCCGCGTTGGCACTGTTTCCAACTAGTCGATCAATGATGATCAGGTGTGACAGTTCAGCCGTGAGGCGTCCGACCAGCTTTCTTTGTTTGATGTAGTGGTGGATGGTGCGTCCTTGTCGTTCCTTAATCGATGCTTGGTGAAGCCGCCGAAATTTGCGCAGGATCTGAGGTCGATTGGATGAACTGATATGACTTTTCAAAATCTCGGTCATGAATAGGGCGCGTGAGCTCCCGGTTTCGGCATCGAAGGAGAGAATCGGGCTCTCGAGCCGCCTGAGTATTTTCTCGCCGAGTTCTGTTTGGGCCAATTCGAGTTCGTCATCTACGACGCCAATGAAAAGGTAATAGGCCAGCAAGATCTCCCGCACGACGGTCCGCTCGCAACGCACCCCGCAAAGTTCGAGACACCTAATAATTCGATCCGGTATATGCGCGAATTGGAAATACCGCGGATCTGTAGCGATGGCCGCGTAGTTTTCTTGCGGCTGCTGCCAGGTTGGGCGCTGAGGTTCCAGGGCAGCAGGGAAGGCGATCACGTTGGACGGAACGGCGTTTCCGGAGGGGAATTCAATCGTCGCGGCTGAGAGGGGTTGGCTCATCGCATCAGTGTCTTCCGCAGGACTTTGCCGGCGGCCCATTGTAGCGCTTATCTTCTTGGCGAGCCATGACTTACCTAAACTTGACCAAAAAGTAAAGAATGCTATAATCGGTCAGACTTCGCGGAAAAGCAGAGCAGAAATGAAGATTTCAGCCCATGAAGAATATGGTTTGCGGTGCCTCGTGCAATTGGCCCGCGCCCAGGTCGACGGCGAGACTTTGACCCTGAGTCAACTGGCCGATCGCGAGGGACTTTCAGTCCCCAACGCGGCCAAACTGATGGGGATTTTGAACCGCGCGGGACTGGTGCAATCACAACGCGGCGTGAACGGCGGATACAGTTTGGCGCGTTCGGCCGGGGAGATTCGCCTCAACGAGGTGATTCGCATCCTGGACGAGGACACCGTCGATCGGTTTTGCAAAACACACGCGGGCGTGCTCGATGCCTGCATTCACACGAGTGATTGCGGAATCCGCCCCGTGATAGTCGGTCTTCACGAGATCGTACAGAGCGCGTTGTCAGAGATTACGCTCGCGCAACTTATAGGCACGGAAGCAAAGGTCGACGCGACACTTCATCAAATTGAGAAATTGCAGGGACGGTTGGGGCCGATGCGAGCAGCAAATTGAGATTTCTTCCTCTCCCTGGGAGAGGGCACAGCAAACATTATGAGCACTGCTGAGATACTTACAAACAGAGAATACAAATACGGCTGGGTAACTGATATCGAGTCAGAGATGATCCCGCGCGGCCTGTCTGAGGACACTGTGCGCATTATCTCGGCGAAGAAGGACGAGCCCGAATGGATGCTCGAGTTTCGGCTGAAGGCCTATCGCAACTGGCTGAAGATGGAAGAGCCGCGCCGCTGGCCCAATCTGACTTTTCCCCAAGTCGATTACCAGGACATGGTCTATTACAGCGCGCCGAAGCAGAAGGAAACCAAAGCCAGTCTGGACGAAGTCGATCCGGAACTGTTGCGTACGTTTGAGAAGCTCGGCATTCCTCTTTCTGAGCAGAAACAACTGGCGGGTGTGGCGGTCGATGCTGTCTTTGACTCGGTTTCCGTCGCTACGACTTACAAAGAAAAACTGAAAAAGCACGGCGTCATTTTCTGTTCGTTCAGCGAAGCGGTCAGGGAGCATCCTGAGATTGTAAAGAAATATCTCGGGTCCGTAGTGCCCACGAATGACAACTTCTATGCGGCGCTTAACAGTGCAGTCTTCTCAGACGGCAGCTTCTGTTTTATTCCCAAAGGCGTGCGCTGCCCGATGGAATTGTCGACCTACTTCCGTATAAACAACTCGGAATCGGGACAATTCGAACGGACACTGATTGTTGCCGAAGAAGGGGCATACGTCTCGTACCTGGAAGGATGCACCGCGCCGAAATTTGATAAGAACCAATTACACGCGGCGGTGGTCGAGCTGGTGGCATTGGACGACGCCGAGATCAAGTATTCGACCGTTCAGAACTGGTACGCCGGCGACGAAGACGGCAAGGGCGGCATTTACAACTTTGTCACCAAGCGCGGCAAATGCGCCGGTCACAACTCCAAGATCTCCTGGACGCAGGTCGAAACGGGCTCAGCCATCACCTGGAAATACCCTTCGTGCATTCTCCAGGGAGACAACTCTGTCGGCGAATTTTATTCAGTGGCGTTGACCAATCATGCGCAGCAGGCGGACACCGGCACCAAGATGATTCACCTGGGGCGGAACACGAAATCGACGATCATTTCGAAGGGAATTTCCGCGGGACGCGCCAACAACAGCTATCGCGGTTTGGTGAAGATCATGCCGAAGGCGGTGAACGCGCGAAACTACACACAGTGCGACTCGATGCTGATTGGTTCGAATGCCGGCGCGAACACTTTTCCGTACATCGAGGTGATGAACGACAGCTCGCAGGTCGAGCACGAGGCCTCGACCTCACGTATCAGCGAAGAACAATTGTTCTACCTGATGCAGCGCGGCATCTCGCAGGAGGACGCGGTCAGCTTGATCATCAACGGTTTTTGTAAAGACGTGTTTTTGCAGCTTCCCATGGAATTCGCCGTGGAAGCCACGCGCTTGTTGGGCCTTAAATTAGAAGGCGCGGTTGGATAAGAGCCGGTGAAGGTAAATCGTGAATAGTAAATAGTAGTTGGTGAATCGCAGCTGCAGCCTCTTTCACCATTTACGATTTACTATTCACTTATTTTTGGAGTGATTCATGTTACAGATTCGCAATTTATTCGCATCGGTTGATGGCAATGAAATCCTGAAAGGCATCAACCTGACGGTCAATCCCGGCGAAGTGCACGCCATCATGGGCCCGAATGGATCGGGCAAATCGACGCTGGCCAAAGTGTTGGCCGGGCATCCGCAATACGAAGTGACGAAGGGTGAAGTGATTTTCGACGGCAAGAACCTGCTCGAGATGTCGCCTGACGAACGCGCTCGCGAAGGCGTCTTTATGGCTTTTCAATATCCGATCGAAGTGCCGGGCGTTTCGAATGCCCAGTTTCTGCGGCTGGCTTACAACGAAAAGCAAAAGCATTTGGGTGAAGAAGAGCTGGACCCGCTCGAGTTCAAGGATTTGCTGAAAGAGAAAGCGAAAATCGTCGAGATGGAAGCGAGTTTCATGTCGCGCTCAGTGAACGAGGGATTTTCGGGCGGCGAGAAAAAGCGCAACGAGATCCTTCAGATGGCCGTGCTGGATCCGAAGCTGTCAGTGCTGGATGAAACGGATTCGGGTTTGGACATCGATGCCCTGCGCATTGTCGCGGAAGGCGTCAACAAACTTCATGATCCGAACAAAGCCGTGATTTTGGTTACGCACTATCAGCGCCTGCTGAATTACATCGTTCCGGATTTCGTTCACGTCCTGTCCGGTGGGCGGATCGTCAAAGAAGGCGGCAAGGAACTGGCACTGGAACTGGAAGAGAAGGGCTACGACTGGCTCAAGACCGCAGCTTAGTAAAAGAGGTCAGTACCACCCGCGTAGGAATGAGGTCAGTACCACCTGCGGTAGCGGGTGAACAATAAATAAATGGCATTGGAATTACTCAAACAAGATCAAAACAGCTACACCCCCGCGTTTCGGGATTTTCTCGACACGCGTGCGGCTAATGAACCTGCCTGGCTGCGCCTGCGTCGCGAGCAGGCGTTCGCGCATTTCGAAAACATCGGTCTTCCTACAGTGAAGGATGAGGACTGGAAGTACACGAACGTCGCGCCGATTGCGAAGGCGAGCTTTGTCCCAACTTTCGAAACCGCCCGGCCGGTTGAACTGCCGTACGCCGAGACGCGAGAGAGCACGCTTGGCTTTGTGAATGGTTATTTCAGCGAGGAGCACTCGTCGCTTCAGGCACTTTCTTCAGTCAGGATCATTCCTTTCGCGGCTGCATTAGCGTCGCCTGAGCTCGAGCCAATTATTCGTCAACATTACGAGCGCAAGAAAGATCTGGACGGCTTTATCGCGCTCAACACGGCTTTCTCCGAAGGCGTATTGATTGTTATTCCCTCGGGTACAAAAATCGAAGCGCCGATTCATCTGGCCTTCGTGACCGCAGCGGAAGGAGCGGTGTCATTTGGCCGCGTTTTGATTGTGGCTGAGGCCAACAGCACAGCCACGGTCGTCGAAAGCTACTCCGGAGACGGAAAGTATCTGACAAACGGAGTCATTGATTTCCTTGTCAACGACGGCGCGCATTTACTGCATTACAAAATCCAGCGGGAAAGCGCCGATGCGTTTCATATTGCGGACACGTCAGCGGAATTGGGCGCGAGTGCGAACTACGACACGACGACGATTAACTTTGGCGCGGCGATTTCGCGGCACGGAATCGATGTGCGCATGGACCACGAAGGCGCGCAATGTTCGGTAGACGGACTTTACATGGTTGACGGCAATCAGCATACGGATACGCATTCGCTGATTGACCACCGCCAGCCACGCTGCGCGAGTCATCAACTTTACAAGGGCATTCTCGACGGCAAATCGCGCGCAGTCTTTAATGGCAAAGTCTTCGTCCGCCACGGCGCGCAACAGACGGATGCGAAGCAAACCAACAAGAACCTTTTGCTTTCACCGGAAGCACGCGTCGATACCAAACCGCAGCTGGAGATTTTTGCCGATGATGTTAAGTGCGCACACGGGGCGGCCGTGGGACAGCTCGATCTGGACGAGCTTTTCTACCTTGAAAGCCGCGGGATCAATTCCTCGCTGGCCCGCAACATGCTCACTTACGGTTTTGCGGAAGAAGTGATCGAGAAAATCAGAATCGAATCGATAAAGCGCGAGCTGGATGAAGCGGTGTTGCATCGCCTCCACTCAGTACTCGAATTGGAATGAGCGCGGTTGAACGAGAAAAGATGGTCACACCGGAACAGCTGATTCCGATCCGGCCCAAACCGGTTGAAGTCTGGGATGTTGAGCGCATCCGGAAGGATTTCCCGGTGTTGAGCCAAATGGTCAACGGGAATCCGCTCGTCTACCTCGACAATGCCGCTTCCTCGCAGGTGCCGCAGATGGTTATCGAGCGCGGCATGCAGTACCTCAAGCACGAACACTCGAACATTCATCGCGGCGTTCACTACCTGAGCATGAAGGCCACGAACGCCTACGAAGGCGCTCGCGAAAAAGTGAAGCGGTTTATCAACGCGCGCGACGTTAAGGAGTGCATTTTTGTTCGCGGCGCCACCGAAGGCATCAATCTGGTGATGCACGGCTATGGCCGCAAGTTCATTTCGGCCGGTGACGAGATCATCATCTCAGCGATGGAGCATCACGCCAACATTGTCCCCTGGCAAATGCTCTGTGAAGAGAAGAATGCAAAGCTGCGCGTGATACCGATGAACGACGCCGGCGAGCTCTTGCTGGACGAGTACGACGCGCTGCTCAATGAAAAGACAAAGTTCGTCGCGGTCACTCATGTTTCAAACTCGCTCGGTACCGTCAATCCGATTAAGCAAATGATCGAGAGTGCGCACAAGTACGGCGTCCCGGTCCTGATCGACGGAGCGCAATGGGCGCCTCATATGCCGATCGACGTGCAGGATCTGGACTGTGATTTCTATGTGCTCTCGGGCCATAAGATGTTTGCGCCGACCGGCAGCGGAGTGGTTTACGGCAAGGAGTCTCTGCTGGAGAGCATGAATCCGTTTCAGGGCGGGGGCGACATGATTAGAAGCGTCACCTTCGAGAAAACCACCTACGCCGCTCTGCCGAACAAATTCGAAGCAGGCACTCCGGCAATTGCGTCGCAAATTGGTTTGGGCGCGGCCATTGATTATCTGAATATCATCGGACGCGAGAAAGCGGCCGCGTACGAAGACGAGTTGCTGGCTTACGCCACCGAACGCCTGTCGGCGATTGAAGGCGTGCGCATTATCGGCACGGCCCGCGAAAAACTCGGCGTGCTCTCGTTTATCATCGAAGATATTCATCCGCATGACATCGGCACGATTTTGGATCAGCAGGGAATTGCTGTACGCGCCGGTCATCACTGCGCCCAGCCGGTAATGAAGCGATTCAATGTGCCGGCTACCGCGCGCGCTTCGTTTGCGTTCTACAACACGAAACAGGAAGCGGACGCGTTGGCTGAGGCGATTGAGAAGGTTATTGAAGTCTTTGGCTGAAAGATCTGAGATCTCAGATCCTAATTACTAACCATGTCTGAACTTTCCGAGCTCTATCAAGCAGTCATTCTCGATCACAACAAGAAGCCTCGGAATTTCCACAAGCTGGAAAGCGCTAATCGTAGTGCCGAAGGCTACAATCCTCTCTGCGGCGATCAACTGCACATTTATCTCGAAGTTGAAAACGATCAAGTTAAAGACATCAGCTTTGAGGGAACCGGCTGCGCCATCTTCAAAGCCTCAGCCAGCATGATGACCCAGGCGGTGAAGGGAAAGACAAAGCAGGAGAGCGAGCAGATTTTCGAAGAATTTCACCGGTTGGTCACCGGCGACATGGACGACGAGACTGAAGGCCCCCACCTCGGAAAACTGAGAATCTTTGCCGGTGTGCGCGAATATCCGGTGCGCGTCAAATGCGCGACACTTTCATGGCACACGATGAAGGCCGCTCTCGAAGGCGAGAATAAGGCAACGACGGAAGGTTAACCTGGCTGGAACTAACTCCTGCTGACTCACAGGCTGACTACTTGCAGTGATGAGCACTACAGACGATCGGCCCAATATCGAGGGTTGCGGTGTTGATGAGCAACAGCTATCACCACGAGCGTTTCCTGATCAATTCCATAGATCAAAGAATACGGGAAACGAGAGAACAAGAACCGACGGATGTCGGGCTCTATCTGAGTTGCGATTAGCGGGTAAGCCCGGACGAGGCGAAGCACGCGATCAAATTCATCAAGGAACACGCGACCCAAGCCCTGCGACTGTTGCTCGTACCATTGGACGGAATCCGCTACCTCCTGATCCGCTAGACTAAGGAGGCGGACATTCATCGTTAGCGGTACT
Organism: Pyrinomonadaceae bacterium; assembly: GCA_035274925.1. Classification (GTDB taxonomy): domain Bacteria; phylum Acidobacteriota; class Blastocatellia; order Pyrinomonadales; family Pyrinomonadaceae; genus UBA11740. The sequence continues at coordinate 17,959 of DATENS010000273.1, forward strand.
TGGTCATAGCTTCTTCATAGGAGATCGTGGGAATGCGACCCTCTTTGTAGGCAGCCCATCTTTTTCTTGCTTCTTCTGCCCAAACACGATCTATCTCCGGGTCGGGCTTATCGAGATCGGTTAGAATTGCATCTACCAAACGCAGCTTCTCTGCGTCAGGTAAAGAACGAATCTCCGAAGCTAGTTTATCCGCGGTGGTCGACATGTGACTCGTCTAGAGCATTATCCACGCGTATCCTTTACGTGTCTACAATCCACTGCGTTAGAACCTGAATTCGCTGAGCCGACTAAAAGAAATGCCGCGAGGGTTAGTCGCGGCATCTTCCCGTCGGTTAGGGGTTTTTCTTCATAGTTGACTTAAGGTCGGCCGCCGAGGATTGCTCCGAGGATGCTGCCGATTCCCGCGCCGTTATTATTTGTGCGGTATCCACCGTTGTTGTAACCACCATACTGGCGAAAACCTGCGTCATAGCCCTGCACGAAACCATTTCGAAATGCCTGTGAGTTGGCTTCTTTGAAGTAGTGTGACCGCTGCGGATTGTAGCTCTGGCCACGTTGAGCATCACTGGCTCCCGTATTTAGGCCGGCTTGGTATCCCTGATTCAGCGCCATCTGATTGCCGTTGTTATAGCCACCATTATTGTAGGTGCCGTTGTTGTAGCCACCATTGTTGTAAGTGCCGTTGTTATAGACGGTATTACGGTCGTAGCGATCATCCCGTCGCTCATTACGTCGCGCATCACGTCGGGCGCGATTCTGCTCGCGGTGTCGCTCCTGCCAAATCCTGCGATCGCGTTCGCGCTGCCATTGATCATTATTGCGGCCCTGCGCCTGGGCCGTGATCCCCATCATGATTCCGATTCCAAGCATTAAGGTGAATGCGAAGATTGCTCGTCCCACTTTTCCGTTGTAGTTAAATATTTTCATCTATTGTCTCCTTAATGAAAGGGACAACAAGCTCTGTGCCGTCGGATGGAAAGGCAGGACGCGGGTGTTCTAAAGGAGTTACGCCTGAGAGCAGATAAAACCAAACCCTTATATCGTGCAGAGCAGGCGCAGATACAGTGGTAAAGACGAGTAACGTACCCTTACCACGGCCTGCGCTGTGCGTAAGTCACGAACGCATCCCCATCAATCATTAGCATCGGGTCCCCGGTCTTTGGGTGATTGCGTTTCTCCAGGGTGTAAGTCTGCCGACCGCGCGTCCGCGAATTCGCAATCAGAGTTGATCCGGAAACGCTCCAGGTTCCCGAGTCGGAACTTTGAGAAGCCGTGCCGCCGTAGGGATTACTGCTGCTCGTCTCGCTGTAATAATCGTAAGTTCCGTTTGCGTAGAGGGTGAAACACGTACTCGATATGCGCCCGCCGTCGTTGGCGGTTACGTTTGCCATATAGCACCATTTGCCCAGTAGTTCAGGGGGATTCCCGCCCGGGCTTGCGGCCCCCGCGGTTGCTTCACCTTTCACTCGCCGGTAAATGTTCCGCTCGCCCTGGTAATTCGTGACGAGTCGATCTCCGTTCAGTTCGAACTCGACGCGGGCTGAGCCTTCGGCGTTTGTCAGTGTGATGAACCGGCCATCGACTCGATAACTGAAGACGTCGCCGTTGTTGGTTAGTTTGCCGTCTTCAAATATCTGCACGCTGTTGGTGTCGCCTTGCCATCGCCCGACTAATCCGTCTTCTTTTGGTTGAGGACGGCTGGCAGCACTGCCGCCGGGGCTTGGATTCAAACTGCCGCCAATTGCGCCGCCTCTCGGCGCATCGGGAGGAACGCCTTGTCGAAGAAAGGTAAGAGGGCGCGGCAAATCTCTGCCGACGACCGTAAGCGCATCTCCCTTGAGCTCAAAAGTGTACCGGCTGATTACGCCCTGAGCATCTACGAGCGCCAGCGTGTTGCCGTTGGCCGTGTAGGTGAAAGAATTGTTCTGAAGCTCCGCGCTGCCATCGGCATTTAACTTTAGTGTGAGGGTGACGTTGGTTTCCTGGTATACCCAAACACCTGTAAGCTTCGGTTCCTGTGCCGCCACAGTCATGCACGCGATTACCAGGGTGAGCACTGCGTAGGCTACATGAGACACGGGTTTCATCGTCTTTCCTCTCCTACGGTTTCGGCCAGCGCTCCATGTTGTAGGTGCGCTCGCGGGCGGGTTTGTCTGTTGTCGCCGGCCATTTGATAATCGCAGTCCAGGCGTCCTTGGATTCCTGCTTCCAGACAAACCAATTACGCACCTTGAGCGCCGGTCCAAATTCGATTGAGTTATCGTCCAGGGAAGTAGCCACGTAACGAGCGCCTTCGCTCCCGCCGCCAAACTCTCCATTTTTCAATTCAAAACGAGTCGTCTCTGTTACTTTCTTCAACGTCTCGTCTTCGAAACTGTCCACCGCGAGCACGCTATCGCTTTCAAATCGGTAGCGTTCAAAGAACGCAGGCTGATCTTTGCCGGTGCCGCGCCACGAACCTTCAATCCAACGCAGCTTTTTCAAATTATCGGTGGTTAGCTTAATCGGCGTTGCCCCGGGAGTCGGAGTCGGAGTCGGCGTGGGGCTTACGGAAACGGAATTACCGGAGGATTTAGCGGCACAGGCGAGTGCGGTTGAAAACGAGATTAGAGCCAGAACCAGCAGGATTGTTTGCTTTTGCATGGGCTGATTATAGCAAGAAAGAGTACCTCCGCAGATTACACAGATAGGAAGGCAGTCAGTGGTCCGTTGTCAGTAGTTTGTTGTGCGTTGTAACGGATACCGTAAAGTTTGGATAACACTGATCATTGACCACTGACTACTAACTGTAATCTGCGTAATCTGTGGATTGAACTACTTCTGCGGAATTGAGGACAAGCCATACAACGTTTCCGCTGCTTGAAATGTCCACTCGGATTTGAATTTCTGCACGGCCTCGTCGCCAAGATTGACGACTAAATGGCCGAGAGCGCGCCGGACACGGACCTGATTCTCTATTCGCTCACCAGTTTTCTCTGCCCGTAGCAACCACAACTGGGCCGCGTTGATGGCCCAGGGGTACCAAAGAAACCCGAGGGCTTCACGCGCGACGTAGTGCATGTCGCTATGATCGGTGAACGGCGCCGAAAATTCGCCGCCGTCGTTTGGAAAACTGAAAGCGCGCTCGCCGGTCTTTGCTAAATGTTCGGTCATCGGAGCCAGGATGTGAGCGGGTATCACAAAGCCTGCTTCGGCTTCCGCGCGCAAAAGTTCTCCGTAGATCTGTAAGGTCAGACCGTCGATCGTTTCCTCTCCGATTTCACTGGTTGTGCGCCAACCGGGCTGTCGCGCCTTGTCGTCGAATTTGTCGGCGAGCCACTGGGCGGTGGCTTTCAGTAATTGATCTCGCTTCTCGACACTTCCGTCCCAGGGCAGATTGGCTTTGCGTGTTTCCAGCAGGGCGAGCAAAGCCAGCGTCGTCGTGTACACATTGTGCAGCGAAGGATCATCCTGATTGGGAAACATGTTCCAGCCCCCGTTGTCGTTAGGCCGGTAGATTTTCAGGACTTCGTGGGTATAGCCAAGATTTTTCATGGCGCGCTCGCGCGCCTCGCCGGTCAGCAGTCCAGGCCGCCCGAGCGCGCTGGCGAGCGCCGCGGCAGTCCACATCGCGGGCTCGGCCTGCGTGCGATTCTCGTTAGGATGGGCCATCCATCCAAACTTGCGGCCATTTTTCGCTTCAATCGCCGCGCCGGGCGCGAAGGGGATTTCGATTGCGCTCGCCCACATACGCGCGTCGTCCTCTGTGAGGTCCGGCGCTGCGAAGAGTGCGGTGAGGCCCTGCACATTGGACCAGTGCTCAAGGTTCTTATCGCCAGGTTTCAGGCTCGGCGCGACCCCGCCTTCTTTGGTTCGCCCGGCCTTAAGCGCGCCAATCAGATCGCGGCGCATCGCAGAAGCGGCTTCGCGAATCTCGGCATTGCTGTGCGCGTGCCGCATCACCGAGATATCGTTCCGATCCATGTACGTCCGAATTGCTGCGCCACCCGGAACCCTGAGCCCGGCGTCGGCGACAGCCAGGTACGCCACGCTCACAAGCAACACGACGCCGGCGGCGAGTGCGATCATTCGCATCCGGCGTTGTTTCTGCCTCTGCTTCTCACGCTGCCTGAGTTCGTCATATCCCACGCCCAGAACGCCGGAAATCAGTTTGAAGAGGGCGTTCGGTTTTCCGTCTTTACCGGGGCGCGCGTCGGCAGCGATAGGTTCAGCGGGTTGATCAGTGAGCTCATTACCGGCAACGCGAAAGCGAACCGCCGGCGGAAAACATTCAAGCAGTCCACTCTCCGGCTTTTCAGTCGCGTTCGGCTCGCCGTCGACTACCAGGCAGAGCACGCGGGTCTCGCTGCCCAGGCTCTTATAGGACTTGACCTCCTCGTTTACCCATTTGGATGCGGCCGATTTCGGCGAGCAGATGACAATCAGGGTGCGGGATTGAGTGAGCGCTTCTTTAATCTTGCCGCCCAAATCGGAAGCACCGGGCAGTTCGTCACGATCGCGGAAGATAGGGAAGAGACTTCTGGGAATCTCGCCGTGCGGGCCCTTTCTGCCGACCAGCTTGCGCGGCACACGATAGGTCTCGAGCGACTTATGCAGCCACTTGGC
>DATENS010000274.1:0-9891 GCA_035274925.1 Pyrinomonadaceae bacterium
CCTGTTGGTGCATCTCGCGCCATGCTTCGCCCTGAGCCTGTTGTTGGAGCACTGCTGTCTCACTTTGCGAAAGATGCGAGACGTGTGCGCCGTCCTGATGCGTGTAGCTGATGACTTGATGAATGGAGTCGGGAGAGATGGGGTATTTCTCGGGCAGTTCGAGATTGAATTCCTTGACGTCGTGGTTAATGGTCGCAGCCTGGATGTCGCCGGCGATCTTGATCATGTCGCCGATAATTTGCTGGCGTTCATCGGGTGTTTGTCTTAGGTGTTCGGCAATCTGGGATTGGCGAGTCTGATCGAAATCGTTGACGACGTGGCTGATGGTCCTGACTTCGAGGTCTGTAAGCTCGGGGACGATCGAAGAGGACTGGAGCGATTGCGTGGAGACGCCGTCGCGCAGGCCTTCGGCTTCCGCAATGGCTCGGGCTTCAAGCAAATCTGCTCGCGCATAATATTCCTGGTAGAAGGCGGTTTGTGACGGCGCCGGCAGGTTTTCGAGAACTGGACCGGTTCGTGAAGGGGCGTTGATTGTCTCTTCCTGCGTCCGGTTATGTGTAGTTAAAGCCTCGTACTTAGCGGCCAGAGCGTGGTTATGGAGATAGTCTCTTTCGTATTGAGGGAGGCTGCGGTGTGCCTTGTACAGATCAAAGCTATTTTGCCGAGTGAGGGTTTCGGCGGGGTTCCGAAGACTTAGGTAAAAGTGGTTCAGCGCGGCCTTGGTTTGTCGCCCGTCGAGGTTTTCGAGCAGTCGCGCGAGCATAGGTGAGGGTTCCAGTTTTCCTTCGGCGAGTAGCTGGACGCGTTCAGCTTTTTCCTTTCCAAATACGGTCATGGAATAAAGGACTTCGCGCATCTGTTCGCGTTCGACGCGGCTGTCGGCCAGCGGCGATACGCTAAGAAAGAGTTCGCGCATTTCCGAGACGGAGAGTGCCTTCTTGTCGGGGGCTGGCTTATTGTCACGATCGGCCAGGTGCGCTCGAAGCTCTTCGTGGAGCTGGTAGTTTTCCAGACGGATTTCGATGGCGGTTTCGACTAGTTCTTCGGTGCTGCGCGTGTCGGCGAGTCGCTGGGAGTAATCGCGGAAAACAGGGTTTTGGGCCAGTTGAGCGGTTGCATGATCGTTGAGACGGTAATCGACGTACTCGCCGATGAAGCGAGTCAGCTCTTCTCGCTCTTCCTCTCGCCCGGTTATTTCGAAAGGCGTGGTGAGGCTGGTCCAGGCTGACGTTTGCAAGCGGCAGTCTTCGACAGCCGCGGTTAGAGCTTCGTACTCCGGAAGTGTAGCGACAGGAATGCGCACGCTGCCGTTACTTGTCAGTGAAACATAAACGGGTGCTGGTTTCAGCTCGAGATTGATTTGCGGTGCGTCCTGCTGGCCAAGTCGGGCGCGGGTGGTGTCAGCGATGGCCGAGAGGTTTCCGAGTCCGGAAAGGCTGGGATGTAAAGCTTCTCTGGCTTCGGCCACGTTTGAGATCTCGCGGCCGGTTAATTGGGTAAGTTGGCTCCGATAATTGGAGAGTTCACGCGCATTCTCCGCGCGCGCTGCTTCGATTTCAGGACTGGTTAGTATCTGTGCGAGCGACGCCCGTTCCTCTTGTCGCTCAAATTGATTATTGGTGGAGATTTCCACAAATGACGATGGGGATTGTCTCGTGGCGGCTTTTGCGGATTGCTTGTCTAGTAAAGTCGTCTCAGATTGCGTGAGATAGTCAAAGCGTGCATCGTCGCCTCGAGTCAGAGCTTGTCGCTCTGCGAGAGTTCGTTCGCGATCGTTCTGATCCAGGGTTTGCTTGAGGGTTTGGAATTCCTTGCTGGTGCGCACGTGATCGGCATACTGTTCAGCGGCGTGGGCCAGATGAATTGCGCAGCTTTCAGCGCTTTCGTATCCCCGGAGAAGAGTTTCCGTATTGACTGTGGTCGAGCCAACTCGCGATTGAATATGGTCAAGTGTTCGGGCAAGTTCGGCGCGGGTGGGTGTGAGTGCTTCGAGACGGTCGTTGATTTTGTGCCCTGCGCTTTCCAGGCTGTTGATGCGAGCTATTTGCGCTCGCGTAGGAGCTTGCTGTCCTGGATGAGCGCCGAGCCAGGCGCTACGCGCTTCGGTCTGTGACGCGATGACCTTCTGGTATTCGCCTTTTTGTAGTTTTCCTGCTGACCGCAAGCGATCGGGATTGAGGTGGTAGTTTTCCTTGGCCCACTGCATTGCTTCGCGGGTGAAGTATTTGGTTTCGCGACGATATTCGGCAGCGACGAGCAGTCGGAGTGAGGAAAGAGCATTTAGTTCTTCGTCACGCGTAGGCGCGCTTGGATTCCTGTCAGCATTAGAATGAAAAACCTGGGCCAGGCGTTCTTCGAAGCGATTTGTCTCATGGGTTCGGTTTGCTTCGTATATAGGTGAGAGTATTTCCTTTCTGCTGAGACCGTTTTCAATTTGGCTATCAATTCGTGGGAGGATTTCCTGAAACAGTCTTTGTTCCGTCTCGGCGGTCAATGTCTCGGGCAGACGTGGGGGTAAAGCATCGAGATTGATGCGTTCAAAGGTGGCGTCGAGCGCGCGGTTATCTGAGGACTGGCGTTCGGCGCCGAGGTGATCGCGTTCGGGCGTAGCGAATTCGACTGCGTTAAGCACGCCCTGCTCGAACATATCGGCATAGATCTGATTTTCGTCGCCGAGCGCGGTTTGATCGCGGTTGTTGAATTCGTCTGAGGAGAAGCCGATCAGCTCGCCGATGCTGGCAAGTCCCTGAGAATTCGAATGGAGTTCGTGGAGGTAAAGCAGGTGTGCGTTTTGTTCACGATTGCCTGGGTCGATCTGGATTTGCTCTTCCGGCGCAGGTTCGCGTAGTCCGGCCGCGCGATTTTCCTCAGCCAGCTCGAGAGTGAATTGATGGATTTCTTCGGGCGTCGGCTCAGGAACCGGTTCCGGTAGTTGTTCGGCCCAGAGAGCTGTCTGGTCGAGTACCTTGTCTATAACTGAGGCGCGCTCTTCTTTGCTGCGATAGGCACCGTTTTCGTCTTTGCGTATTTGGTCATAGATGTGAGTAAAGATTGAAAGCTTGCCGTGCGAGTCGATCCACTGCCCGCAGGCTTTGTCGCCGAGTTCAAAGAGTCGTTGTCCTTTCTCGCGCGCCGCTTCGGCATCGACGATGAAGGCGCGTACGAAATCGATAGCGTGGGCTTCCGTACCGATAGTTACTTTCGAAGCGTCTATTGGCCGCGCGTCCGGGTCCTTCGGGATTGAGAGGATGGAGTCGTGGATGGTGGCGCCGCGTTCGAAAGCTTCGCGGACTAATTGGTCGGTGAGATTGAGACGCGCGGTATGTTCCCCTCGTGTCAGTCCTTCTTCGACGTTATAGAGTGCGCGGTAGTCATCAGACGCGCTGTGAGCCAGCACATCCGCGTGTGCTTGTTCAGCTCGTAGTGAAAGTGCTGCCGATGAGGTGATCGCCTGGGTCGGAGCTGCTTGGGGCTGGTGTTCCGGATTGGTAGCGGTCTGTTGAAGCTGCTGCTGGCGGTCGCGTTGGGCCAAGTGTTCGATGGCGCTTTTGACGACGTCGCCGTGACAAGGTTGCGGGTGGCAACTGCAGGCGAGGTTAATCTTTTCGCCGTTTGTGACTCTGTCTTTGATTTGTTGAAGCGCTTCGAAGGCCGGTCCTTTGGCGGCTTGGATTTGGGTCCACAACCAGCGGCGGTATTCGGCTATAGCATCCAGGCGAGTTTCGACTTTGAATTGAGCAGTCGTGCCGGCTACGTGAGACCACTTGTTGCCGAGCGGGGTGCCTCGTCCGATGTAGAGGAAGGACTGATCGCGCGGTCCGTCGTAGGTATGCCGATTGACGACCTGGAGGTTTTCCAGCTCCTCAATGGGTGAGTGCGCGTTTACTCGTCGGTCTTTGCTCATCTCGGCACGTTTCGACGCTAAGGCAGCCGTGAAAACAAGGCGGGCTACCGGAACGCCAACGTGAAAGGCAAAGCAAACGTTGTGCGCGAGAAAAGGCTGGATAAATACTTAAGGTCTTCTCAGGGTTCAGTGAGAGAAGGGGTCGTAGGGAAGCGGGCTATTAAGAATGGAGGTCGGTATATTTTCGGAAGGGTGTGGTCAAACGGCAACACTTCGACGAGGTCAGAAGTGTTGCCGTCTCCCTTGGTTTATTTGTTTGGGCTGTTAGCTTGAACCTTGCGACGCTTGTCTTCCCAAAACCGAGCGTCCGGGTTCTCTAACGCCACGCTTACGCCGACGACCGTGCCCACTTCGACGGATTCGCCAGCGCCGGGAGTTTGGAACAGTATAGTTCCAGGCGTTCCCGGCTGATCCGAGCGCGTCATCATTACCTGCATGTTTAGCTTGGCGCTGCGAGCTTTAGCATCGGCAGTCTTCTGATCCAATCCGATAAGTTGCGGGACCGTGGTCCGTTCTGGTCCCGGTTTCCTATTACTTGCCACGATGGCATTAATGGCTACCAGGCTTAACGGGATTACACCCAGCCATACTACGAGGACGATGATGAGTATTTTCAGGTAGCGTTTCCGCTTTGGGTCGATGGCCATAGTTAGTTTTCCTCGAAAGGCATTTTCTTAGATTCGTTCGGAAGTCGCAAGTAACTTTCAGCCTTCTTTTTTTGATTTGCTAATAGTCAAGATTCCTATTGCGTTCGCCTAATGAAGGATGTCGAGATCGTGGTTGTCTTGAGTGGGGCTAGTCTGATCCAGTTGCGAGTTAGTAGCAGGTTCGGGTCGCTGGTTTTGCGGCAGGCCGGCTGTAGCCGGCTGATGGCCGTCGATCGATAAACGGGACTCGTCATGATCGCACAATTGGTCTTTACCAAGATCGTTTCTCCTAGGATCCTCGGGCTTCGTTCGCTGCCCGCTATCGTAAGCTTGCGGATTGAAAACATGGTGGCTAAGTTCCGCATGGTTTATGAGCGATTCGATGCGTTGCCGTTCCTGCTGATCAGGGTGTCGGACGGCATAGATCTCGAGCTGTACTATTTGCTTGGTGGTGAACGTAGGTTCCGGCATTGTTTCGCCGACGCTGTGAAAGTGCTCGCGATAAGAATCGGCAATACCTTTTGTCAGTTCATGGCACTGGCGCGCGTTTGAGAGTTCGTCCCGCAATGGGGTTGTTTCGGCATCGACGGCTTTGGTCAACTGCTGTCTTAGGTGGCGTTCTTCCTTAGTCTCGGCGATTCGATGTAGCAGCCATTTGATGGGGTGCCGTGGTTCGTGGAGATCGGCAAGACGTCCAGTCACTTCACGTCCATCCAAGTCTGTGATGATCACTGGCACAAAATCTTTATGCTCGTTTAAGGCTTCGACTTTTTTGCTGGCCCCTCTGACCATAATCTCGCTCACTACTTCGCGGCCGCCGGCTCTGGCAGCCTGCTCGGTGAGAGGTGGTTGTTTATCTGGGCTTTGGCGGTCGTGATACTGCGCTTCAAGGATGTAAGCCTGCTGCAGCATGGCGCGATCCGATAGCGTCGAAGCATGATCTATCAGGTGGCTGATTTCGCTGCGCGTAAGTATCTTCTCGAGGCGCTCACCGCCGCAGGCTCGCTGGCTCTCCTGTTCGCGCCCGTAGATTTGGGTGAGCGTTTGGGTCATTCGCACTGACTGAGCGATTGACGAAGACAGCTGCTGTTTCCGTTCGTCGATTTTTGCGCGTACTACTTCGCGAACTTCCTTCAACCGTTCGGCGGCAGTCGCTGCCGCCCGTCGTTCGGAAGGGATCAGATGGATGGTGTTGATTCTTAGGGGAGAGCCGAAAAAGCGCGAGCGGTTCTGCTTTTCGGCAATGGTCCGATCGAGTTCCGCGAGCGAGTATTTTTCACCATCGATTTCCCATCGTGTCTGGTGTTTGTTTCGTTCGAACTGGTGGGCGCGTTCGTGCCGGGCTGCCTGTTCGGCGCGGCTCATTAGTAACTGGCCTTCTAGTCTGGCGATCTCCTTATCCGAGCGTGTGGGTTTGTCGTGTTCGAGCGCCAGGGACTGTCTTATATTTTCGAGAGTTTGGAGGCGTGGCGAGTTCTGATTGGCAATAGCTTGGTCCTGCAGTTTTGCCAATTCATCACGAGAAAGCAGCGGTACCGGGATCTGGCGGCCGATGGCTTTGTAGTAGATTTGGATGGCGCGAACCTGGGCCTTGAGGCCCGCATGTTCAGCGCTGGCTTTGTCCAAATCCCTTCCGATTTTCTTGATGGTCTTGGAAACAATTATCTGGTGGTCATGGATGGCTTTTCCGTGGTGGTGCAAATCGTTCTCGTAGTGGTTTTGTCTGGCCAGATGGCGCTGGTCCGGATCGGTAATGGCCCGTTCACGAACGGTGCTGGCGGCGCGCGCGTCGGCCCGTCGATGGATATCGAATTCTGAGATCTGACGCGTGCGGCCGTGGGTAGCGTCAAAGACACGAAAGCGGCGTTTATCTCCGTGATCATTTATCGACTGAAGTTCGGATTCGAGGCGCTCGACTTCGGCGCGGGCCAGCATGGAGCGGCCCAATGTCTCGCGGTCCTTTTGGACGCGGTCGAGGGAATCGCGTCCGCGCGGTTCCGAGTCAAGCGCATTAGGTTGAAAGACAGTTTCCGGTTCTTCCAGTAACGGTCCGAAGCTGGTATCTGGAGCGGCGCGATCCATACCTGGAGAGGCCGGTCCGATCAGTTCAGTAGGCAGTTCAGTCTCCTGGGCGATTTCGTGTTGTTCTGAAAGTTCGGCGGACGTTTCGAGCGTGTTGGTAGGATCGAGAGTGAAAGAAGCATCGGTTGACGGTGCGGACCGTTCAACATCAAATGCGGTCGTTTCGATTGTGCGATCGGGTTCGGAAACAACCATAAGATTTCGTTCGGCGATTTCCGGCTGCTGTTCGGATCGGGTTCTTGATTGGCTATCTTCGGGGTGAATTTCAACCGCGCGTTGTCGGAGCGCCTCCCGTGTTAAGTCGATCCCGCGATTGACTGATTCGGCTATCAATCCCTCCCTAAATTCCTTTCCACCTTCGGGGCTTTTTTCATTGTGGGGAAGCAGTGTTCTTGGCAGGTGATCGATATGCTTCGGTTCGTGTGTGCTGCGGTCAATTCCCTGACGGCTGATGGCCAGGTGCACGTGCGGGTTATCGGTGTTGAGGTGGATGCCGGCGACGAAGCCGAGTTCATAGACGTCGACTTCTTTTTCAATCTCGTTCGCGGTATCACGAATAATATCTTTGAATGCCTGGATACGTTCTTCATGGGTGTCGCCGAGCTGCTCAAACGACTCCGGCTCAAGGGAGATTACCAGGTGGATGACGTCTTCTTTTTCCGGGAGCCAGCCTTTGCCTTGGGCCAGGATCTCGTCGGCCTGCTGGAAACTTAGTCCGTCTTTCTCTGCCGAGAAAAGCGGTCGGGGTTCCTTGTCTTTGAGGTGTTCTTTTTCCGGGTCTCGTTTTGATTCGGCAATATAGCGCGTGACGCCGCTTGCGCCCGTCGAAGAGCTTGAGGGTTTGATAGCGACTATGGTCCTTCCCATCGGAAGTCAGGTTACCGGGTCTTGGTTTTTGAAAGGCGCGGGCCGGCGTCCTGACGTGGTCACGTATCAAGGACTATGCCGAAGCAGCATTTTGCATAGTCCCTTTTTTACCCTTCGCCTGGCGGGCTTATGAGGACCATTTGAATCGGTTGAGGTGACTGGAATTGTTCGTCCATACGTTCGGCCATTTGCAGCCCTTCTACCCGAGCGTCGCGCCGTTGCCTGACAGATTCAGCGTGAGGGTCCGGTTTGTGCTGCGGATTGTTGGCCAAGATGGGATCGACCATGAAGCGTTGGAGGAAATCGAGAACGGCCCACACAGCGGTGAAGGACTGTGCCGAGAGGTTGTAATGCGCCGAGTCAAGCGCAAGAACGCGCTTAAATTCGGTCTCATTTAGACTGAGCAAATCGGTTTGCGTTGCGGTTGCTTCTTTGAGTTGTGCCAGGAGGGTTTGAATTTCCTTGCGGGCTTCGCCGAGTTCGGTGACGGTCTTCTTTTGCAGGGCGAGCAGCGAAGGTTCCGAGGTGTTGTCGGCCGCATCTGGAGCCAGCCTTTTCTTGATGGCCCACTGGTGAACAATCTGCCGAATCAGTTCCGATCTGGTGGTTCCTTTTTTGCCTACTTCGTCGTCTAAGAGGCGCCTGTCGGCAACATACAAATTCGTTCCTACGGTTTCAGGATCGATTTCTCGTCTTCGACTGAGCCCGAGCTTGCGGGGGGTTGCTCTTCTGGCCATCTGTGTGTCGTCCTTCTTGGTGGTCTCACCGGCTGTGCGGTGAAGAAAACGCACCTTAGGGAGCAACCGCTGTGCCTGAAAGGGATAAGTGTCAGTCTTAGGAAGAAACACGCCGATCTTAGGTTGTAAGTAATTGAAAAAAGGGGTGAACCATCGAAGCCTAAGAAGTTTTCAGGCTGAGTAGTTCGCTAAGTCTATACAAGTGCGCGGAGATACGGTGTTTTTGAGCTGAGCTTTTCCGGCCTACGAGCGAACGATCTGATTTCGGTCGAGTTTCACGCTGATCATATGAGCTAAATTCTCTTGCGATTGTGTTTATCCCCTGAGCCTAAGGTAAAACTCGGTCATCTTAGGAAACCTAAGCTGTAAAGCAACACATTTAAGACGGTTAGCAGTACGGGTAGGCGATAGTTCATACAATCCTGTCTACAACTTTTCAGGCCTACATTTATTGAGTAGTGGGTAGTCCGTCATATAAGGCTTTGACGCCAGTTATCCTGGCAGAGAGTGGTGGTAGTCGAAGCTGTGTTGGGGTGGGTATATATAAAGGACAGGTAGGGAGAACAGAGAGGAGTAGTTACTGCAAAAGAATAGGCGGCTGGCCTACTGCGTGAGCATGGGGTAGGTAGCCGCCTATCAGTGACCAAGAAGAAAGAAAGGCAGTGACGGAAGGGTCAGGCGAAGGCAGGACGGAAACCAACTGTGTTAGCAAATCGACGTTGATAAATTCGAGTATTCATTGAGTCGGCCAGGCGCGTTTTTTGCGCTTGTTCAATCCGGATTCTGTGACCATTCAGCCAACCAGAAAAGCCTGGATAATCCGAGACGTTGGCATCGGCCTTAAGGCGTATTGCCTTTAACTGACCATCCATCTGGATGTCGTTCCAAAGGTTGTCAACAGATTTGCTGTGTAGTCTGTTTTTGGCAACCTGGTCGATAACGATAGTGACAAGAAGTCCTGTTCTGTGGGCTTCTTTGGCTATGGCTTCGGCAATTCGTTGCCGGGCGATGTTTCGGGATTGGATGTCCTCTTGTCGGATAGTGCCGTCGGTGCTGAATGGAGTCATGGTAGTAACCTCAAACAAAGCGGAGTTGAAACTGAAAATCGAATGATTGCCGTCAATCTAAAACCGGCGGTGTTCGTCAAAGTGGACGGAGGTGTCAGGCGTGTTACGTGGGCCATGCCTGGGTGTGAGCAAGCGGCATTTGGCACGCGTTTTGTAGGGTGAGCGGCAGCGCGTCGAGCGCAGAGATTGTCAGATAAAGGACACGTGGAAATATGGCTAACAAGAAACCCACAGCCGGGCCGCTCTTAGACTTGTCGATTGACTCAGCGAAGGAATTGAAGGTCAGCGTTAAGGGGTCTGTTCACGAACTGATCGCGAAGTATCAGGCGTTCTCTGAACAGACTACGGGACAGAAGGCTGACAAGAATTTGGTGGTTGAGCGAGGTCTTGAATACGCCTTTAAGAAGGACAGTGCTTTTCAGAAGTTCCTCAGTGGCGGGAGCGGGACGAAGCGCGGTGTTGTGTCCGCTCCGAGTCCCGCGGCAGCCTCTGCGCAGTCGTAGTTCAGACGAAGCGTGAGGCTCCGAAAAAGGGATTGCCGCCGTGCCTTTTGGTGGGGTGTTTCGGCGGCGGTTCCTTTTTTAGTG
>DATENS010000275.1:0-19390 GCA_035274925.1 Pyrinomonadaceae bacterium
TGGTGACTCCTTGTCCGCTATCACGCAGTCCTGGGAGCCCGGTCTAAAGGAATTCGAGGCGCTCAGAGATCAGGTTTTGCTTTATTAATTCATCAGAAGTGGGTAAGCCGACAGCTAAAGAAGCAAGTAAATACTGAAGAAAATCGGCTAATCAAGCTAATCAATCACTTTAACTAAAGAATGGAGCAGAAAGTCCTTGGTGGCTAATCGGATCGAGAAGACGCGAGACATTGAAACGCCGCGCCGCGCGTGGCTGGTCGGTCTCGTTGCTTGGGCTGTTCCCGGCGCCGGCCATTTGCTGGAAAGGCGATGGTTGCGTGCGGCGCTGCTGGGCGGTGCTGTGTGGATCATGTTCCTCATGGGTTTGTGGCTGGGTGGACATTTGTTCACGGTAACCGGCAAAGAGGAAGGCTTCGGCGTTTTGCTGCAACTGCTGCCGATGGTGGGGAATATCGGCACCGGCCTGCTTTACATAATTTGCTGGATGGCAAATATCGGTTTCGCCGAAAAAGCCCAGCTCGTGACCTACGAATACGGAAACACATTTCTGTTGGTCGCGGGCCTGCTGAATTATTTGGCGATGCTTGACGCTTTCGACATCGCGGCGGGGAGAAAGCCATGAAGCATGTTTTCTGGATGGCGGTGTTCGCAGCTCTGACCGCAATCGTGTTTGGCGTATCCGCCAAAGGCACCGATCGCCAGCGGTTAAAGTATGGGTTGAAGGTGGTTGGTGAATTCCTCGCGATCGCATTTCTGCTGGGCTGGATCTTGTATTTCATCCCTTTCCGATAACTTCTTCCCGGGCCGGCACATCGATATGGTTCTGGTTAACACGGACGCGATCGTCTTGCGCAGCTACAATCTGGCCGAGGCTGATCGAATCGTTGTATGCCTCACAAAGAGTGCCGGTCTGGTGCGGGCCGTGGCCAAGGGTGCGCGCAGGATGAAGAGCCGATTCGGCGCCGCGCTCGAGCCGTTCACGATAATTCGGCTCTCTTTTTATGAAAAAGAAAATCGGGAACTGGTGACAGTCTCGGGAGCTGAGATCGTAAAGTCGAATTTTGATCTTGCGTCTCAACTTGAAGTGGCCGAAGTATTCGGATACATGGCCGAACTGATTGGGGAGTTTGCGCCGCCTCACGAAGCGAATGAAAAACTGTTCCGCATGGTAACGGCCTGCGTTGATGCGCTGGCCGTGGCCCCGCAATCAGCCCGAGTAATCCTGCGGTACTTTGAGATTTGGCTTTTGCGTTTGGCTGGATCGTTCCCCGACGTTAAGGCTTGCAGCGTTTGTGGCGCGACCCCAAAGGCCGAGGACAATCTCTACCTGGATGCTGAAGGAGGGCTGCGATGCTCGACCTGTAGTCGCGGCATTGGTATTAGATTAGCTCCGGCTATACGCCAAACGCTGGTGAACAGCCAGCGACTTGCACCGGACAAATTCGCAACCTCGATCCAGGGGCCATTCAACGACATCGACAAACAATTATCAGAATTCACGCATCGGCTAATCGTCAGGGCCCTGGAACGCCGCCCACGGACTTTCGTCGCGGCGACGATTTAGGACGACGAGACTGACCGGCTGATTATGGCCAGCAGGCGACTCATCGAGCGCTACATAATTCGCGCCATCGTCCCGTACGCGGTGGCGGCATTCGTGCTGCTCACGGGAATTCTGTTCGTTCAGCAAAGCGGCCGCTACTTTGAAACAATCTTTCAGGCCATCGTTCCCGCGGGTTTCCTCTACCAGTTAGCATTGGCGATTCTGCCGACCGTCCTGATTTTCACGATCCCAATGTCAATACTTTCGGGGACGATTATCGGATTCGGCCGCATGAGCAGCGATAGCGAATTGGTCGCGATGCGCGCCGCCGGAGTCAGCCGCTGGCGCATGCTGCTGCCGGCGCTGCTAATCGGGGTGGTCAGTACGGCCGTTTCCCTGCAGTTAAATCTGAACGAAGCGCCGCGTGCCCAGCAGCAACTGCGCGCGGTTGCACTTCGCGGCGCTCTCTACAAGTTGGACTCACCGGTCGAACCCCAGACCTTTACCACCGACATTCCAGGCTATGCGATTTACGTGCGTGAAGGCGACAAGTCGCGCGGGCAATGGGGCGGCGTTTTCATTCACGCCGTGGACGAGAAGGGAAACACTCAGCTTGTCACCGCCCGCTCAGGGCGCATCGATTCTTCCGAAGAGAAATCCGAACTGGTACTCAATGACGCCGTGCGAACTCATCTGCCGCCGGCCACTACGCCAAACCAGCAATACGTGGTCGAGCGACTGGAGCAGTTGCGGTTTCTAATCAAGACCGGACGAAGTGAGTTGCTGGCAGCCCTCCAAAAGCGAGAAGTAAAAGCCGACGAGATGGTCTTTAGCGAATTGCGCCAGTTTATTTCCCAAAGTGATGGGCCTGCCAGGCGGGATGCGTCACTGATTCTTCACAAGCGTCTGTCGTTGGCTATTGCGCCTCTGGTCTTTTCATTTTGTGGCGCTGTGCTCTCCCTGCGCATGCGGCGCGGTAGCCGTGGTTTTGGCGCGCTCGTCTCTCTGTTGGTTATGTCCTTTTACTACCTGCTAATAATCGCCGGCGAACAGATGACGCGCGGCGGGACCATTCCTCCGATTGTCGGCGGTTGGATGGCGACCGCAATTATTTTGCTGATTGCCATTTCAATGTTTGTTGCGGACCGAGTGACGACGCGCGGATGGTTAAAGCGGTCGGCGCCCGGCGCCATGCCCGCCAGTGAGAAACCGAAAAGAGCGGGCCGGCAACGGCGCCTCTCGATCTTTAGTTTCCCGTCGCTGCTTGATGCCGGTGTGGTGCGCACGATGAGCTTCAGTTTTCTCTTCGGATTCATCGCGCTGCTGATCCTCTTTGATGTTTTCACCAGCTTCGAGTTATGGCGATTTCTCAACACGAAGGGCGGGACGCTGAAGATGCTGGCGGAGTATCTCTATTATTTGACGCCGCTGGTTTCGGTCGAACTGTTTCCCGCTGCAACTCTGGTGGCTTCGCTTTTGACCTATGCATTGATTGCGCGACGAAGGGAAGCGATTGCGTGGTGGGCCAGCGGCCAGAGCGTCTATCGCCTTATGCTTCCCGGTCTGATCTTCGCGATAGCGGTGGCCACGGCCTCGTGGTTTATCCAGGAAAAAGTCATGCCGCAGGCGAACGTGAAACAGGACAACCTGCGGTTGCGCATTCGCGGCAATCCCGCACAGTCAGCGGGCGTCGAGCGTCGCTGGCTGCTGAGCAGTGACGGCATGCGAATCTATTCGTACGACTTTGACGAGCGGCGACAGGCATTGCGGAACCCGGCGATCTACGAGTTCGATTCGGCGCGCATTGGATTGAAGCGGGTGATCACCGGCGATGACGGTCAGTGGGTAGGGCCAAACAAACTCGAGATTAAGACGGCGCAGTGGTTCGAGTTGGACCAGCCACAGGTGGCCCGGCAATCAGCGCAACAAATGACCATCGATGGTGTTGAGCCGCCCGCGGTTTTCAAACCCACCGTTGATCGGCCGTCGCAGTTGGACTCGGTCAGGCTGAGGCGTTACATCCACACCCTCAAGGCGCGCGGCGCAGATACAGCCACGCTCGCGCTCGGCTTACAAAAGAAGTATGCATCTCCGTTTAGCGTGATCATGATGGCGCTAATCGGAATGCCGCTCGCGATCTCTCTTGGCCGCAAGAGCACGGTAATCGCGCTTTGTTCAGCCGTGGTGGTAAGTTTGTTCTTCTGGTTATTGTCGAGCGGATTCCACCAACTCGGAGAACATGCGCTGCTTCCCCCGGAAGTCGCCGCCTGGGCGCCGATCGCGATCTTTTCCGGCAGCGCGTTCTATTTTATTTCGCGGGTAAGGACTTAGCGAAAACCGGCAGCTTTAGTTCGTCTTCAACTCCAACTCGTCGAGAAGATTTATGAGGTGCGGTTCGTCCTCTTCGACGAATTCCGCCTTCGCGGCGAAGTCCGGGTTTTCGTCGAAGAAGGCTTTGACCCCGTGCTCTTCCGGAGACCACTCAGGTCTCACTTCCTTGTCCGGATTCTTTTCCTGTTTTTTCTTTTCCTTGTTGCGCTCTTTATTCCAATCCTTCTCGCGCTCGGCGTCGATTTCATCGATGGGATAAGTGAAGTGCACTTTGTAGTCTTCGTTACCACGTGCTACCCATAGCATTTCGAGTGACTCGCGTTCGGGGTTCCCATGCTCGCCATTACCGGAAAAGACGTAATGGTCGGCGATGATCCTTTCGAAGAAGTCGCTCTCCAAATTATTCGAGCTCCCGTGATGCGGGGCCTTGAGCACGTCGACTTTCATGGTCTCGCCTTCTTTGAGAAGGCCAACCAGTTCGAGTCCTTCGAGAATCTTGTCGCCACGAGCGTCGCCCGTGAGCAGCATGCGCTTGACTGGATCTTCGCCTGCTTCCGCAAGTATGACGAGGCTCGACAAGTTAGGCACCGATTTGTCCACATAGGCGGACAACACATCGCTTGGCGACTTGCCGGCTTCCTTTAGTTCCTTGAGCCACGCTTGGTGTTTCTTGTAAAGCTTGTCCAATTCGGGCTTCATCGGACCGGCAACGGTGAACTTGAGGCCGTTTCCGATGTTGATGGCCTTGCCGTCCTCGTTCGCGATGATCAGTTTCCCCTCGAAATGACTGTTTATGTCGTACCCCGCATTCTTCGCATTCAAATACTCCGCGTCCTTTTTCAGTTGAGCGCCCTGAGAGATGCTGGCCAGCACCTTGATGTTAGCGACTATGGTCTTTTCATCGACCTCTGGGTCGTCGGGGTCAATGGTCAAGTCGTCGGGCGGATCTCCTTCAGTCGAGGCTGTACCGAACTCACTGGTAAAGGCCGCCGTCAACTCGTCGGGCTTATGTCCGATAAGGTTTTCGAAACTATTGTGCCAAATACTAAGAGCGCGTATGAGCTTCGTGCGTTCTTCCATGTCCGCTTCTCTCAGCTCGCTGGTGAGTTCGAGAATCCCCTGGATGTGGTCATCGTCAACGTGACTGACCATCAGCATGTCGACGCGCAGCGATTCATCATCCGGAACCTCGCGTGCCTCTCGGATCAATTCGATGCGAGGTCGTAAATGAGGTTGGTATACGCCGCGTGGCCCGCCGTCAATCATGATCAGCCTCGGATCGGCTTTCGAGCCGTAGTGCAGCATGAGACAGTCGCCTTTGCGTGCGCGAATTACATCGAGACTGAAGTACATGAGGAGCTCCTTGGTTAAATCGATTGAAATGCTCGGAGGACGTCGAGCATGCCGTGTCCCTGAAAACTCCGTTCGCGTCCGAGGTCGGTCGCGCTGTCGCACAGAATCTGTTTAATGCGGCGTGGTTGCCGGATCAGCTCAGAGTAGCGGGCCATCAGCATCGCCGCCGCGCCGCTGACATGGGGAGCGGCCATGCTGGTGCCGTCGAGTGCGCTCCAATCACGGCCTGGTACCGGCGCGCGAATACGCTCGCCGGGCGCGACCAGATCGGGTTTGAGCCGGCCGTCACCCGTGGGGCCGCGGCTCGAGAAAAAGCTGACGCCATAGGTATGCGGCCAAAAGCGGTGCGTGGCGCCGACCGTAATCACTCCGTCTGCATTGCCGGGGTCGGTAATACTGAAGGCTGCGTAACTTTCGTACGAGCCTTCCTTGGTCTCGAAACTTTTGTAACCATGATTACCGGCAGCGGCGACTACCACAACTCCGCTATCCACCAGCCGCTCGCATTCGTCGCAGACGGGCGTGCGGCCACAGGCGAAGTTACGTACGTCGTGCGGTATCGAAAGGCTGAGATTGGCGCCGTGGACCGCCAGCTTATTCCCGCGATTGTTCAGATACCGGATGAACTGAAGCGCAGCAATGATGGCAAACTCGGTTTCCTTGATTTCCTTTCCGAGTACGCGGAAATCGTAAAGTGAAATATCGGGGCACATTCCGTCGACAAACTCGTCCTGCTCTCTCTTGGATTTTGCCACCTTATTTGCCGCAAATTTATTGGCGCCAAGAATCCCAGCCACATGGGTGCCATGATTAGTTTGGGGTGTCGTCTCTGGTTTGATCTGCACAAACCTCTCGACCAGCTCCCAATGGATGGGGCGTCCGCTATCAGCATCCTTTGCCAGTCTTTCGAGGTCCTGTTCGGGGTTCGTGGGAGGATCCAATAATCCACTTTCGAGGAGAATCTTTGCGTTATCTTTGCGTCGCTGCTCGTCCAAATTGCTCAGGTTTATGATTCTGCGCAAATTAGTGAAATCGTAAGCCTTCTTAACACGGGTGACGCCGTTGTCGGCCAGAAAGGCAGGATGTGACCCATCGATTCCTGAATCGATGACCGCCCAGGAAATCTCGCTGCAGTTCACCTTGAACAATGTCGTGGCAGCATCAGCCTTTACTGCGGGAATCGATTTTATAAGCGCCGGCATGGCGCTGCGGTTGAGCGAGATTTGCCAAACCAGCGGTTCATCATCAAGTTTCGAACCAATGCTCTTAACCAGGTCGGCCAGTGATTGGGATATCTCATGGACACTTTCAGTGGCATCGAGCAGGATGTTCAGAATCGGATCACTAGCGTCTTTAGTTACCTCAGCTTGTCTTCCGGCCCACAATATCAGCGCGGTCAACGCCACAAAACGATGGAGCGAAGGTATTTCGATCAGTTTTCGTGTTTCAGATTCCTGTCGCCAGCTCTTTGCTTCCGCCAGAATGTGGTCCACTACGCTTCTTACAGTTTCAGGGTTTTCGTATTCCTTCACCCTGTGCTTCCAATCAGCCTCGGGGCCTTCAGCTTCGTCGAGCCATTTGGAGGTCCACCATTTCGTCTTGGGCAAAACAATACGCAAGACCTCATCGAACGTCAGACTGGCGACTACCATTCCCTGTAGATACGCAATGTTTGCGTCGACATGAGTCTTTTCTTTGATGAGTTCGTCGTTAATAAGTTTCGCGACGAGGCCGGCATGAAGGTCCTCGTAGGGTGAAATGAGGACCTCGAGACGAGACGCGGGCTTTTCTCCAAACTTCACCCAGACATCGCCAAGAATCGGTGAATCCTGTAATTGACGCCGATCATCCAATGGTCCAAGCAGAATGAAGTCGATCAAAGGGCTGGGAATGGCTATGGGCATGTTTCAGACCTCCGTTGGGTTAAGGAGACTCGCGGCCCCGGGAAGAGCCGAATCGTTTCATTCAGTTCATCGACGAAAACATTCGATCAGGAACGCCGCCGGTTGAGAGATGCTTCCGACAAGCCGCGCGCGCGCGAAACAGTGTTTGAGTGGGCGCAATTCTGCCACGATCAGTGGCCGTCGGCAAGATCTAAGTTGGTTTGAGGCTGACGCCTGTCGTGTAGAAAAAAGCCGTGGAGAAGGGAAGTCTCCACGGCTTGAATCAATGACAAATGA
The DNA here is from genome assembly GCA_035274925.1 of Pyrinomonadaceae bacterium. GTDB lineage: Bacteria > Acidobacteriota > Blastocatellia > Pyrinomonadales > Pyrinomonadaceae > UBA11740. The sequence continues at coordinate 7,408 of DATENS010000275.1, forward strand.
CAAATATCAAATGCCAAATGAAATATGATCTGCTCTAAGTTCCTGTTTCCCAGCTCGACATGTATTCAAGCTGCTCAGCGGTGAGCGTGTCGATCGAAAGTCCAAGCGCTCTCAACTTCAAGCCGGCAATCTCTTGATCGACTTCTTTCGGCAGCAGGTGAACGCCCGGCTCCAGCTCGCCCTTGTGCTTGACCAGGTACTCAACCGAAAGCGCCTGATTGGCAAAGCTCATGTCCATCACGCTCGCCGGGTGGCCTTCAGCCGCCGCCAGATTAATCAGGCGGCCTTCGCCCAGAACCATAACGCGGTTGCCGTTCTTGAGTCTGTATTCCTGAACGAACGGGCGCACATCGGTCGGTTCGTCGGACAGCTCGCGTAGCGCCACCAGATTGAGTTCGAGATCGAAGTGGCCACTGTTGCAGACGATCGCGCCGTCTTTCATCGAGGCAAAATGATCCCGGTCGATTACGTGTCGGTTGCCGGTGACCGTAACGAAGATATCACCGACTGAGGCCGCCGCCGAGATCGGCATCACGCGGAAACCGTCCATCACCGCTTCTACGGCTTTGATCGGATCAACTTCAGTAACGACCACGTTAGATCCCATGCCGCGAGCGCGAAGCGCGACACCTTTGCCGCACCAACCGTATCCGACAACAACCAGCGTGCGTCCTGCGAGCAGAATGTTGGTCGCGCGAATGATGCCGTCGAGAGTTGACTGGCCCGTGCCGTAGCGATTGTCGAAGAAGTGTTTGGTCTGCGCGTTATTCACGGCAATCGACGGGAAGGTAAGCACGCCTGCTTTGGCCATTGCCTCGAGGCGAACAATGCCGGTAGTGGTTTCTTCAGTGGTGCCGACGATCTTGTTCTTAAGGTCGGGCTTCTCCTTGATCATGGTCGCGACCACGTCCGACCCGTCGTCGATGATGATGTCCGGAGCAAAATCAAGCGCGGTCTGCACGTGACGGCGGTACGTGTCGGTCGACTCGCCCTTGATGGCAAATACCGGCATGCCGTAATCAGCGACCAGCGAAGCAGCAACGTCGTCCTGAGTCGACAGGGGATTCGAGGCGATCAAAAGCGACTCCGCGCCGCCCGCCTGCAGAGCGCGGGCCAGGTTAGCCGTCTCAGTGGTGATGTGCGCACACGCCACCAGGCGGATGCCTTTCAAAGGTTGTTCAGAGCCAAACCGTTCGCGAATTAAACGCAACACGGGCATTTCTCGCTCAGCCCAATCAATACGGCGCTTGCCGTGTGGCGCGAGCGCGAGATCTTTTACGTCATGTTCAAAAGCCGGCATAGCAGTACTCATTACGATTCCTTTTGGTCATTTAGATGGAGTTACGACCCGTCGCCATCGCAACGGGTCAGACACGTTAGACTCCGGCGGCCGCGCGCAGTGCTTCGGCTTTGTCCGTCTCTTCCCAGGTAAAGCCGTCGCCCGAGCGTCCGAAGTGTCCGTAGGAAGCCGTCTCGCGATAAATCGGACGGCGTAGCTTGAGCTGTTCGATGATCTCTTTCGGAGTAAGAGCGAAATGATCGCGAACGAGTTTGGATAGCTCAGCTTCGCTGACGCGTCCCGTGCCGTGTGTATCGACGGCTACGGAAACCGGCTCAGCCACGCCAATCGCGTAAGCAAGTTGAACCTGACAGCGGTCAGCCAGTCCGGCAGCGACGATATTCTTCGCCACGTAACGGGCCATGTAAGCAGCCGAGCGATCTACCTTCGTCGGATCTTTTCCTGAGAAGGCGCCGCCACCGTGCGGGGCATAGCCGCCATAGGTGTCGACGATAATCTTGCGTCCGGTCAGGCCCGAATCACCCTGCGGCCCGCCGGTGACAAAACGTCCGGTGGGATTGATGTGGTACTTGGTCGCTTCGTCCATCAAATCGCCCGGCACTGTGTGTCTGATAACGTGCTCAGCAATCTCGGAACGAAGTTGATCGTTCTCGACCTCAGGCGCGTGCTGCGAAGAGATAACCACGGCATCCACGCGAAACGGCCGGCCGTCGCGGTATTCGACGGTCACCTGGGACTTTCCGTCGGGACGAAGATAGGGAAGCTGGCCCGATTTCCGAGTCTCAGTGAGCCTTTCCGCCAGGCGGTGGGCCAACTGAATCGGCAAAGGCATGAGCTCCGGAGTTTCGTTGCAGGCAAACCCGAACATCAGGCCCTGGTCGCCGGCGCCTCCGGTGTCGACACCCATGGCGATATCGGGCGACTGGCGATTGACTGCAGAAAGGATGCTGCAAGTATCACAGTCAAAGCCGTACTTGGCCCGATCGTAACCGATCTTCCTGATGGTCTCGCGCGCCACCTGGGGATAGTCGACATGCGCGTTAGTAGTGATCTCACCGGCGATAATTACCAGGCCGGTGGTCAGAAGCGTTTCGCAGGCGACGCGTGACATCGGGTCCTGCTTAAGCGCCTCGTCCAAAATGGCATCTGATATCTGATCGGCGATCTTATCGGGATGGCCTTCGGTAACCGATTCCGAAGTAAACAAAGTTCCTCTGTGATTATCCAAACGAAAACTCCTCCAAAACTCTTCTTATTGCACTCAGGCGTGAAATAATCGGAAATTACAAAAGGCGTACGATAACAGCGATTTAAGGGAGGGTCAAGGAGACCACGCACGCTGATCCCAGCTTTTAGGGCCTTTTCGAGCAGAGTCCGGTTACAATGCGCGACCGGGATAACCCGTAACTTGAACAGGATCAGGTAGGACTCGAAGGAACTCAGCCATGAGAAAACTCATAGTGCTTGAACACATCTCGCTTGATGGTGTCATACAAGCGCCAGGCGGGCCGGAGGAGGATCCCAGTGACGGCTTTGCGTATGGCGGGTGGGCAGCGCCGTACCACGATCAAGACAAGGCGATTGAAGCGGCCCTGAATAAGATGTTGAGTATGCCGCTCGACCTGTTGCTGGGACGCAAGACTTTCGATATTTGGGAGGCGTTCTGGCCGCAACATGGCGATATATGGCCGGGCGTCAATACGGCCACCAAGTACGTCGCCTCGAACACCAGGACGTCGAGCGAATGGCAGCCCACCGTGTTTTTAAGCGGGGATGTCGCGGAAAAAGTCGCTAAGCTCAAGCAAGAGGAAGGTCCCGATCTCCACGTTTGGGGCAGTAGCGATCTCCTGCAAACGCTGATCAAGCACGATCTGGTCGATAGGTTCTGGCTGATGCTTTATCCGGTAACGTTGGGCGAGGGGAAACGGCTGTTCGATGACGGCACGCTCCCAGCCGCGTTCAAGGTTAAGGAGAGCATTGTCGGCTCGAGTGGCGTCATTCTCGTGAATTACGAGCGTGCCGGCGCACTCACAACCGGAAGTCTATGAACCTTCGCGCCGCAGCCGGATTACGGCCTTTCGTCCCATCCGTCCAAACCACCGGAGCAACTCAGCAACTCAGCACTCAGCAACGGCTTTGCCTCATAAATGATAGTTACCGTAATAATCCGCCGGTTGCCTCAAAAATCAGATTGACCGACGCCGCTAGCATACTTTGGCATCTCCCAGTCTTTCGGGTCGTCAAACCAGAATTTGGGAATTGGCGTTGGGAAACCAGATTGTTGCCCGGTCTGGAAGTCAGGATAGCTGCGGTTGCGCAGTTGGCGATTCGACTGTAGAAGAATTTGGCGTAATCCTAAATAACGGAACCTCAACTAATGGCAGAAGTAGTGGCTTGAATCCGGCTCGCACCGTAAGCGCAAACACGTGCTCTCTCAGGTAGGGATACATGATAAAGAGTGCGTTATTGTTGGCCCATTCATAAATCCTATCAGCAGGAAACATAGTGTCATCGACCGCAAAAATCCCGACCATTTCAATCCTCAAATGAAATGGTGGTAAGTCTTTGGTCTCGACCTCTTTGCTCTCAGGGCCCCCCTCTGAGCTTCTCTGAGAACGTCCAGCTTCCGCTTTTATCGCGATCTTGATGACCTTTTCAGATGGATCATAATCGCTGTGGCCGACGACAAAATCACAGTCTGACCCTTCCATGCCAAGCGACTCGCTAGGTGGCTCGTTCGCTTTGATATAAAGCTCACGTGGACCTATATGTACCGCTTGTATCGGATACAGCTTGAGAGTCTCTTCTTCACTCATCGGGGACACTAGGCCGCAAGAGCTAGTTCGTTACTGTTTGCGGCTTGGACAGTTCCAATGGCGCAGAACGGTCCGTAAACAGGCCCGACCGTACATACCTCGACCGCGCTGGCAAGTGTTGGCGCAAACGTCACCGCGCTTTCGGGCACTGACATTCTCATGGCAGTCACTCGATAGCGGGCTGCGCTGCGATGGTAGTCAATGATCGGTACGTCAATCTCACTAAACTCGGCCCAGCCTGCTTCCTCCAATTCAGCCCAGAACTCATCATCCGTGGCTGTGGCAAAAAACTGGCCCATAATCCGATCAACGTCCGCTACGATGTCTCTTTTGACTCTCATCTCTTCCCCTTTCGGGAATCCCTCTTATACCATCTTAACGCTAAGGACAGACTTCAAGTTTCTTACACAAATTATTAACTGACCCGCAATAAAGTGCGATCCTGAGAATATTTTCTTGCTCTTAGATGGTAACCAAACAGCCCGAACTGTGTCGATTTCGACCTTTTTCGCAATTAGGTTAATCACAAAAGCATCCGTGATTTGCCATGTAGGGCGACCGGCAGCTTTCCGACGAACGACTTCTTGATGCAATCCGTCGCGCCATTTTTGAATTAGACGTACATGCTCCGGAATGTGGAAGTCCAGACAATAGCCCAAGTTGATAATAGCATGAAGCACGACCGATTGAAGTCCGTATCTCTTTTGAGCCCAATTTACGGCATAGGTTCTCGCTCCCTCAAAGAAGTAGACACCATCGCCCAAGTAATTCTTTGGCCCAACGCTGGCCGCAAAACCGTCTCTCAGGATGACTGCCGCGCTCGCCTTACTGGTTCCATGGTAAGCGTCAGGTACAATCTTATCGAAAAATTCAATCTCGTGCGAGGACATACGAGTCTGGATTCCTGACCAAATTGTTAAAAACTCACTATGAAACCGCGCCACTTTAGCAGAAAACCGCAAGAAGTCCAACGGCTGGGTAGTGGGTCATTTACAAAGTTAAACATTCACATTGATTGAGAAGGGCGGATCGGGTCGTGATATGATCCGCTCATGCCGGGACTACCACGCGATCCAAACCAACGGGCAAAAATGATTGTCGATATTTCCGTTGGCGAAGTCGAGGATACAATAACGCCAAAGAAGCGCAAGCCGTCTGCACGTCGCGCTGGCGGTCTTGTGGGAGGTAAGGCACGCGCCAAAAGCCTCACGCCGGAACAGCGTCGAGACATTGCGCGGATTGCGGCCTCTGCTAGATGGAAAAAGGCGAAGAAGCGTTAAGCAACGCCAACATCTTCTCGCGGAGCATTCAACCGCCACTCAACATCGTAGCTAAGATCGAGTTGAACGGACAGCGGTTCTTCTTTCGGGTTGATCCGATTCCAGTGCTTCACATCAATCGTTAGCTGTGTGCCGTCCCCTACCATCTGGTCGCGGCGAAGCACGATGTTCTTTTCCATCTTGTTACGATTTGCTGAATCGATATCGCCCCAAAAAGTTAGCTGCTTATCGCCCTGTTTTTGATGATAGGCAATATTGGCGTGGTAATACTCACCAAGCTCGGCGTCATATTTCATTTCTTCGCGTTCGGCCAATGAAAACTCTTTTGCCAAAAGCTCTAACGGCGTCTTGGGGACAGGCATTTTCCAACCCGCGAGTTTGGCGAACTGAGCTACTTCTGTCATCGTCAAGTCGCGGCCTTCTTTTAGGCGACAGTACCGAGCAAACCTTTGCATTTCTTCTTTCTTTGTTGTCACAATCTCACTCCCTCTGCTTTCAAATTTCGACGGGCGCTACTTCGCCCCATCCGTCTATCATGGCAGTCTGTGAAATCTTCGAACGCACCTTCACCAAGTAATTTCGGAATAATTCATATCGGCGCGTCGCATGTTGGAGTCGGCCAGCAACGATACCTGGATGCACTTGAACTGTCTTTGAAAATCCGAGCAAGTCGATCTCTCTAAAAAGCGGCGACTTTCTTTCAATGAAACGCTGAATCATTTGGCGGGACACACCGAAGTTAGCGGCGGCCTCGTTAGCTTGGCGTTCTTCTTTTGCAATGTTCGCGCCCGTGTCGGCGCGTTCCCCTTCTAGTTCAGTGTCCAGCATCACTGCGTCTTGTCCGTGTAATCGCAGCACATGCTCCATCTCGTGACGAAGAACAAACCAAAAGTTGTCGATACGATCATATCGCAACGTCATGCCGATGACCGGCGATTTTTCATTTAGCCAGAAGCACACGCCATCGACTTTTGCAGAGCTAATCGTTTCGCAAACAACGAAGCGGATGCCGCATTCCGCGAGAATGCGGGGAACTCTGCGCACGTGTTCGGGCGCAATCATTAGCGGCTCTAGTTTCTTCAAGGCAGATCGGACGCCAAATTCAGAGAATTTCGCAACCATCATTTCATCTGCGATCTGCTTCACTCTGTAAATCCAAGCGAGTTGTGACGGTGTAACGTCGCCGATGACTTGAGTTTTCTTTGCCGCGTGAGGTAAGACTTCGATATCGTCTAGTTTTGACACGCCAAAGAATCTTGTTAGCGCGGCTTCAACCTTTGACACCTCACGCACATCGTCGGCGTCTAACCACTTACGCTTAATCATTTCCGGCACTGGCAAGTCGCCGAAAAGCATCGCTCGTTTGGCGCGATTCGGATCGCTAGGCGTGACGATTCGTGCCTTTGCTAGATCATAAGATTTTTGCAGACTTAGGAATACGTCGGCATCGACGCCGAAAATCGATTCAAGTCCCACAGCCAGCTCCGCATCTACAGCCGTTTGGCCGGAGATGATCTTGCTTACGGTCGGTTCCGAAATCGCCAATATCACGGCCAAAAGTCTCTGTGTCCAACCACGCTCATCCAAAAGCGCCTGAATTAACTGTCCCGGAGTGCGGTACGCGGCAACGTCCTGCGGCATACCGTAACTTATAGCAAATACAGGAACCGTCCGCAATAAAAACTTTCGCAATCAGGCAAACTGCCTTTTATGCTTGACATTTAGGAGGGACAAGCGTAAGCTGTTTTCACGATGAACAAGCTTTCAACTGAAAAACGAGTCCAAATCCTTTCGGCGTTGGTAGAGGGTAATTCCATGCTGGCCGTATCGCGCATGACCGGCGTGGCAAAGAATACGGTTTCTAAGTTTCTCGCGGACATTGGCGAGGCGTGCGCAGAGTATCAGGACAAGGTATTCCGCAACCTCAAATGCAAGCGGATTCAGTGTGACGAAATCTGGTCGTTTGTCGGAAAGAAAGAAAAGAATCTCCGGCCAGAGGAAAAGTACGTGTTTGGTTTGGGAGACGTTTACACGTGGACGGCAATTTGCGCGGACTCGAAACTTGTTCCCTGCTGGCACGTTGGTCGCCGCGATGCTCATTCGGCAATGGCGTTTATCACAGACCTGTCAGAGCGCCTTGCTAATCGCGTTCAGTTGACCACGGACGGCCATCGGCCTTACCTCTCAGCGGTAGAAGAAGCGTTTGGCGCTGACATTGATTACGCGATGCTGATCAAACTTTACAAAGGCGGGAACGTGGACGAAACGCGCTACTCTCCGGCTGAGTGTACTGGCGCATACAAAGAACCGATTAGCGGCAATCCTGACATGGATCACGTTTCGACCAGTTACGTTGAAAGACAAAACCTCACCATGCGAATGAGCATGCGACGGTTCACGAGATTGACCAACGGCTTTTCAAAACTCGTGGACAATCACATGCACGCGATTGCGCTTCACTACATGCACTACAACTTCGTTCGGATTCACAAGTCACTCAGAATGACTCCCGCGATGGCGGCTGGCGTTACTGAACATCTTTGGGAGATTGAGGATATTGTGAAGCTGCTAGGCTAATCCTTCTCTTCAGAATCCGTTTTACCCAAATCTTCACACTCAGATTTTGGGAAGAGAAGAATCTGATAGTAGTTATCTATTTCATCACTACCAGTAATAATCCCGCCAACATAGTCTTTGCCATGTTTGTATTTTCGGGTGAGCCAATAATGAATAGCAATCTGAACCTCATCGGCGTGTTCAGTATTGAGGGCTGTATTTTTGTAACTACGGTAGGCTTCCCGTAAACTATCATTCTTTACGAGTACCATTTTCGTTGTAGCCATGCTGATGTGACCTCTTTTCTGAGATGGGTAGAGAGTTCGGCGGGATTTATACTCTAGTCACGGGTTTGTACGCAAGGTTTTCGGGACGCTGTTTAACTTTGTAAATGACCCACTACCAACGGCTGGGCGTACTACGGTTGACGCTCCGTAGTCTGCCATCGCTGTAGCCTGTTCCAATCGGACCGGTTCGGCGTTCCCAAAGGAAAAGTCTCATCATAAGCAAACACATCCGCCGCCGGGAAGCCGATTGGCTCTAGCGCCATGCGGCCGACCTCCCGCTTTTGAAACTCAGCCTCACTAGCCAGATAAACCACCCCGTCGCCCACACCCCAAACCCTTAAAACGACCGCCGCGCCGCCAAAAGCCCTTGCGATTACCTGTTCACCCCTCATAGAAAGCCCTCCAAATGACGCCATTCTATCAATGCCTGCACCCAATGCCTGAAAATAATCCAAACTAAATCGGAACAGGCATTGACAGGCATAGCCCGGTCAGGCATAATGCGCAGGCATTAAGGCATAGGCACTAACTCTCTGGCATAGGAGGAGACATGGCAACACCAGAATCAGCGATAAATGGGGCAGCAAAGAACCCGCCGCCGTATATTGCTCACAAGACCTTTACAAACTTCATCAACGGGCTCGCACAGGGGATGCCCTCCCGAATCGACAAGAGCGTGATGAGCACCCTTGCAGGCTCAACTCAGGGCCAACTCTTGGCGACGCTCCGCTATTTCGGCTTGATCCGTCCAGACGGAACACCGGAAAAGCTACTCACTGAACTTGTTAATTCAGAAGGTGAGAATCGAAAGAAACTTATCGGTGACATTGTGAAGCGATCTTATGACTTTGTGTTCTCAAGCGGTCTAAACCTTCAGAACGCGACAACGGGCCAAGTCGAAGAACTTTTCACCGCCGAAGGCGTGGCCGGTGAAACGCGCCGCAAAGCCTTCAGCTTCTTTTTGGCTCTGTGCAAAGATGGCGAAATAAAATTATCGTCGCACATCAAGCCGCCCAAAGGCGTAGCAGGAACGCGCCGCCGAACCGCGCGAGCTGGCGCAAACGATCAACCCCCGCCGGACACGGGGATTGTAAAGCCGCCACCGGCAGGTACTTCAAAGACAATTCAACTCAAATCAGGCGGTGAATTGTCGCTCTCTATGAACGTCAACCTCTTTGACTTGGTTGGCGACGAACGAACATTCGTGTTCGGCCTCATTGACCAAATCCAAGCGTATGAGAGCGGCTTACAGGAATCGCCTCAAGAGTGAGGCACCAAGTTTGGAAGGTGGTGATGCTATGAGAAGGAATGTAGCCTCTCACGCTCGCGCTTACCGGCATGAGGGGCAGAAACGGGAAGAGCCGCTCACGGCGTCCGTCGAAGATTCCATGAGCGGCTCGTGGTAAGCCCCTTATTTAGAAGCCCCGTCAGTTGCTTGTAACAACCGGCGAGGCTATTGAAAACCCAAACGCGATTGCTCGCATTCAAGCTTCCGAACAAAAGCATTGTGAGCCAGTCGCCCCAGAAAGGCAAGGTTCACAATGGACGAAAGAGAGCAAAAAGCACTCGCAATCGCAGCGACTACCAAACTCACTCGCCACGGCGATACTTGGTTAGTCCCGTCTCAATCAGTACGCGGCGCGAAGTACGAGGTTAATCCCGATCCAGAAGCGCCGCATTGCACTTGTCCCGATCACGAGCATACGCAAGCAAGATGCAAGCATATTTTTGCGGTCGAATATACGATCCGGCGCGAGGAAACGGCAGACGGTCAAACGGTCGTGACTGAGACGGTCAAAGTCACGCACAAAACCTATTCGCAACACTGGCCGTCTTACAATCGCGCTCAGACGCATGAGAAATCAGAACTGCAAGCGTTGCTTTACGAACTGTGCAAAAACATTCCTGAGCCGGAGCAACGCAGAGGGAAGGGCAGACCAAGCCTACCCTTGGCCGACGCTGTATTTTCAAGCGTGACGAAAATCTATAGCACTATCTCAGGGCGACGGTTTGCAACCGATCTCCGCGAAGCAAAAGCGCGTGGCTATCCGTCGAGACTCCCGCATTACAACTCAGTGTTTCGCTATCTGGAATCAGAAGATTTGACGCCATATCTCTACGAGTTGATCGCAATTAGCGCCCAGCCGCTCAAGGCCATCGAATCAGACTTTGCCGTTGACTCAAGCGGATTCAGCACCGGCCAGTTTGTGCGATGGTTAGATGTGAAGTACGGCAACAAAGAAGATCGGCGCATGTGGCTGAAACTGCATTTAATGTGCGGCGTGAAAACCAACATCGTGACTTCGGTACAGGTAAGCGACGGATACGCGCACGACTATCCTTACTTCAAGGGCTTAATAGATCGCACGGCTGAGGCCGGATTCAACCTGAAAGAAGTGTCAGCCGACAAAGGCTATCTCGGAGCGAGTAACATGCTGGCAACCTTGCAGCACGGCGCGATCCCTTACATACCATTCAAGTCAAACTCAGTACCGCATTCTGAGGGAAGCTACGGGCCAAAGTCCGAACTGTGGACGCGTATGTATCACTTCTATAGTCTCAAGCGCGATGAGTTCAATCAGCACTATCACAAGCGGTCAAACGTCGAGACAGTGTTTCATATGATCAAGAGTAAGTTTGGTCAACGGTTGCGGAGTCGAACGCTTACGGCGCAAATCAATGAGGCTCTATGTAAGGTTCTTTGTCACAATCTCTGCGTCGTGATTCAGTCAGTCCATGAACTAGGCATCGAAACGAATTTTGGGGCAGAAATGACAGTTACCGCATAAATCAGTATTTATGAGGCAAAGCCCTCAGCAACATAATATGTATTATCAGACGCGACTAGCCTGTGGGGTGACGAAGTGGCAATAGGCTGGTTTTCGCCGCTGGAACGGCCAAGCGCGCCCTAGTTCCCTAGCGACTCGCGCAGATCGGTGACGGCTGGCTGGCCGTGTGAGATGCCATAGAGATCGAGAATCAGATCGAAGGCGGTGATGAAGTAGTCGGTCTCGTCGCGGAAATCTGCATAAACGCGGTGATGGAGTAGCGGCGGTAGCGAGGTTTTTGACTCTCCGACCAGGAGTGCCGGCAGGACAGTCTCCTTCTCTATTTCAGTGCCTAGCAGCCTGCTGGCAATCAAGTCCGCCTCAGCAGCGACAACATAACCTGTGGTCGTGTCCTTGTTGTCATACTTCCGCCGGTACAGCGGGGTTCCCACCACAATGATTCGATCTGCGTTTTCGATACGCTCGATAAAACGAGGAATGCTGGCCCCCACGCGCGCGTTCTCCCAACGATCCAGGAGAACATTGATTCCGGCCTTTTGCAGATCATACGCCAGATTGCGTTCGACCCAGCGTTCCTGTTCCTTTTCGCCCCAGGCGTAGCTGATGAAACATACCGGCACCTTCATTCCCTGATCCTTTACGTAAGTGTGAAGGCGATAAACTGACTGCTCAAATTTTGAGCGCTGATCAGCAACGTGCCGCTCTGCTTCGACTTCGGCTTTCTGCTTTTCGGTCAACGGAATCGGCTCATGCGCCTCCGGCAGCATCAACTTGTAGCCGCAGTCGTTGCAGAAAGTGAATGTCTTGCCTTCGCGCAATTTACTGCGCGCCACGGATCGATCCAGTGGCTGATGGCACTGGCCGCACCGCACCGGTTCGTAGCGCGTAACGGTCAGGTTTTTTCGCGCCAGTAAACTTTCGAACAACCCCTGAAACAACGTTCTCACTCCGCTGG
>DATENS010000276.1:0-4661 GCA_035274925.1 Pyrinomonadaceae bacterium
GCTTTCCGCGGACGGCTACATCATCGTGCGCCAGGACATTCGCGGGCGCTTCAAGTCTGAAGGCCAGTTTGTCATGCTTCGCCAGCCGCGCGATCCGAAAGACAAAAAAGCCATCGACGAAAGCACCGACACTAACGACACGATCGCGTGGCTTCTCAGCAACACGCCGAACAATAACGGCAAAGTCGGCATGGCCGGCACGAGTTATGGCGCATGGCTCTCAGTGATGGGAATGCTCGATCCGCATCCCGCTCTGAAAGCAGTGGTCCAACAAGCCTCGCCTGCCGACATGTGGCTGGGCGACGACTTTCATCACAACGGCGCTTTCCGTCTGAGCTATGGGTTTGAGTACGCCTACATGATGGAATCGTCGAAAGAGATCACAAATCCAACCACCATCATCGACAAACTCGACGCCTACGAGTGGTACTTGAATCTTGGTGCGCTTTCGAATGTGGATCAGAAATACTTTCACGGCAAGATTCCGACCTGGACCGACTTCGTCAACGAGCCCGACTACTCCGCCTTCTGGAAACGCCAGGCTTTTGCGCCGTGGCTCAACCGCGTCACCGTGCCGATCCTGAACGTGGCCGGCTGGTGGGACCAGGAAGACTTCTACGGTCCGATAAAGATTTACGAGCTGCTCGAGCGTCACGACACGGCGAAACAGAACTTCCTCGTTATTGGTCCATGGAATCACGGCGGCTGGTCGAGAGGTGAGGGAAATAAGCTTGGCCGCATCGAGTTTGGCAGTCCGACCGCCGCTCATTACCGCAAAAACATCCTCGCGCCTTTCTTTGCATACTATTTAAAAGGACAAGGCGCGGGTCCACGATCCGAGGCGGTGACTTTCCGAACTGGGGAAAACAAGTGGATAGAACATAGCGAGTGGCCGCCGAAACAAAACATCACTGACCGAAAACTCTACTTCCAGGCCGGGAAGAAATTGTCTTTCGTTTCACCGCCCGCGAGCGAGCCGAAATGTTCTGAAAGCTATGTGTCTGCTCCCGACAGTCCGGTTCCGTATCGCCCGCGTCCGATACAGGTGCGCTCAGGCTGGCCAGTCTGGCTAGTTGAAGATCAGCGTTTTGTCGATGGGCGTCCGGACGTGCTTACTTTGCAAAGTGAGATACTAACAGAGGACGTCTCTGTCTCGGGAAGAATCGTCGCGAATCTCTTCGCGTCCACATCAGGCACCGACAGCGATTGGATCGTCAAACTCATCGACGTTTATCCGGACAAGTACGAGCCCGATCCGGCTATGAGCGGGTTCCAGCTCATGATTGCGGGCGACGTTTTTCGCGCTCGTTATCTGAAGAGCTTCGAGAAGCCGGAACCGCTCACGGCCAACGCCATTAATCACTACCAGATCCCGTTTCCCGCCAACGATCACACTTTCAAGAAGGGACACCGGATCATGGTCCAGGTGCAGAGCACGTGGTTTCCGGTGATCGATCGCAATCCGCAGACATTTGTTCCCAACATTTTCCTGGCGAAGGAGTCTGACTTCAAGCAGGCCATTCAAACGGTTTGGTGTTCGGGCCCGCAGGCGTCATACATCGCGTTGCCAGTCGAGGCCAGGTAAATGTCCGCCGCACCTGAAATCTCCAGCATCACGATTCGTGAAATCAACGAGCCCGCGGAGATGCATGCCGTTGAAGAGTTGCAGAAGGAAATCTGGGGTGTTCCGGATCTCGACGTCGTCCCGCTCACTCACCTCGTGGCCGCGAAAGAAGCGGGCGGCGTGCTGATTGGCGCTTTCGACGATGAGACATGTGTGGGGTTTGTCTACGGCTTCCCGAGTTTCGAGCGCGGTCAGGTGGCCCATCATTCGCACATGCTGGCAGTGAAGCCGGCGTATAGAAATTATGATCTGGGACGGCGTCTCAAGCTTGCCCAACGCGAACACGTTATCGCGCAGGGAATGAAACTAATTAGCTGGACCTTCGATCCGCTGCAAAGTCTGAATGCGCATTTCAACTTCGGCAAACTGGGTGTGCTGGCGGATCGTTACCTCGTGAACTTTTACGGTGAGGATGCGACAAGCTTTCTACATCAAACGGGTACCGATCGTTTGTGGGTGTCGTGGCTTGTCTCGAGCGAACGCGTTCAGGGGCTAATCGATGGAGGCAGCCGTCAAATCAGCTCCCATCACGGTCCGCCGTTGGTTCAGTTGGAGACGGACGATTCACCGCGACGCAACGATCTCGCTGAAGGACTGTCGCGGGACCAGGCGGCGATTGAGATCCCGTCGAACATCGATGCGCTGCCGCGAGAGATGGGTTTGAGATGGCGCGAAGATACGCGCTGGGCCTTCACCGAGGCGCTCAAGGCCGGTTACATCGTCGATGCATTTGTCCGCGAAACACGCGGTGACAAACGAATCGGAAAATACATACTGAGCCACAAAAAGGCACAGAAGGCACAAAAGGATTTTGAATAACTGCCGCAAAGGAGCAACACGATGCTTACCCGCAAAAAATCGCTAAATCATTTTGCGAAGACACTTTTGTGCTTTTTGTGCCTTTTTGTGGCGGTAATGGGGCAGGCGCCGAATGAGCCGGTCGCTCCTAAAAAAGATGTGTCGCAGCCGCCCGTTAGTAGCCCACGTGAGATGACGGCCACCGACGTGGAAGCATTTCTGGATGGACTGGTTCCACTACAGATCAACGAAGACGACATCGCGGGCGTCACGATCTCGGTAGTCAAAGACGGCCAGCTGCTCTTCGCGAAAGGATACGGCTATGCCGACGTCGAAAAGAAGAAACCGGTATCGCCGCAGGAAACCTTGTTTCGACCCGGCTCGATTTCAAAACTCTTCACCTGGACCGCGGTCATGCAGTTGTTCGAACAAGGTAAACTCGATCTCGACCGCGACGTCAACGAATATCTCGATTACAAGATTCCTGACGCGTTTGGTAAGCCCATCACTTTAAAAAACATAATGACTCACACGCCGGGCTTTGAAGAGCAGATCAAAGACTTGTTCCTCACTGACTCCACCAAACCCAATCTGGGCCAGTATCTAAAAACGCACATTCCGGCTCGCATCTACCCTCCCGGAACTGTTCCTGCTTATTCGAATTACGCGACCGCGGTGGCGGGATACATTGTCGAGCGCATTTCAGGCAAGCCGTTTGATGAATACGTCGCTGAGAACATTCTCAAGCCGCTGAACATGACGCACTCGACGTTCACGCAACCGCTGCCTTCAGAACTTGCGCCGTTGATGTCGAGTGGTTATCGCCTGGGCTCGGATGAGGCGGGACCGTTTGAAATCATCAATGCGTTTCCCGCGGGTAGTTTGAGCAGCAGTGCTACGGACATGGCCCAGTTCATGATGGCCCACCTCGCCGACGGTCAACTGGGCAACGCGCGGATACTCAAGCCTGAGACCGCGCGCCTGATGCACAGCCGTCTCTTTGCTCTGGACGACGCAGCGAATGCGATGTGTTACGGGTTCTACGAAGAATCACGCAACGGACATCGAATCATCGGACACGCGGGCGATACGATTTATTTCCACAGCGATCTGCACCTCGTGTTGGACCAGAAGCTCGGCTTCTTTGTTTCCTACAACAGTGCGGGGCGTGGCGGCGGCGGGGGAAGATTGAACCTGTGGCATGCGTTCCTGGATCGTTACTATCCCTACACCGCGTCAACAACAACTTCCGCCACTGCGAAAGACGACGCCAAAGCCGTTTCGGGCACGTACATCCTGAGCAGGCGCGCCGAGAAGTCGTTTCTGAAGACGGCATCGCTGCTCAGTCAATTCACTGTGTCGCCGGTTGGAGATGGCGACATCGAAATTCCGCAGTTGACCGGTGTAAATGGTAAGCCGAAGCGCTGGCAGGGAATCGGTCCTATGACGTTTCTCGAGCGCGATGGGCAGGACAAACTCATCTTCAAACCGGACCAGAGCGGGCGTATGCAGATGGTCCTGACGTACCCGTTTTTTATAGGCGAACGCGCGGGCTTGCTGCAAAATGGAAAACTTCTTTTGACGGTGCTGGGAATATCGCTGGGTCTGATGTTGCTCACGTTAATACTTTGGCCCGTGTCGTGGGGAGTGCGAAAACACTATGGGCACACGCTGGAGTTAAGTCCGATTGAACGTTTGTTTCGCTTGCTGGTGCGAATTGTCTTCATATTGGACGTGGTCTTCATCGCCGCGCTGTTCGGTCTTACGATGTACGGTCTTAATCATCTCGAGATTTTCAGTGACCAGGGAAGTAAGTGGTTTCGCCTGATTCAAATCGTCGGTGTTGTGGGCGCGATTGGGACGCTGGCTGTTTTTATTAACACGGCCCTCGCCTGGATTAGCAAACGGAGGCGTATTTGGGGCAAACTACAGGCAACGATAATGCTGCTCGCGTGCCTCGGGGTCCTGTGGTTCGCTTTCGCGGGCAACCTCTTGCGCTTTAGCTCGACCTATTAATACAACGAAGGCGTCACTCCATGAAAAGCATGCATGGTACGGCCCAAAGGGAAATGACCGTAAGAACCCAACCCGAAATCAGAACGATCACACGAATGGTCCCGCCCAGCGGCAACCTGGTCCAGGGACAATCAGAGCTCGCGATTAGTCCGCAGTTGGCCCAAGCCGCTGCGAGGTTAATCAGCGCGAGTAAGAATCATTACAGTCCGGCGGAAGGCGTTGG
>DATENS010000277.1:0-5776 GCA_035274925.1 Pyrinomonadaceae bacterium
AATCATCGGAACAAAAAAACCGGCGGCGGTATTGAACAGGCGAATGCGAGCTTGCCGCCGCACGTTAGCCAGATGTCCGAAGTTCCATGTAACTAGATAATCGATTTTGTGAAACGAAGCAACCGCGACATGCAGGGCATCGGCGATGTATTTGCGATGAAAGATTCCGCGCGACACATAACCGTCCGCGAGGATTGCTGTTTCATCAGTGACTTCGACCTGCTCGATCCCGCCGATCAATTTCAAATAAGACGAACGATGCGGTTCTTCCAAACGCTCGAGTTCGCGCACGACCAGCGGTGAGATGACCGCGCGATATTCAGACAGCTCGTGCTCCCACCAGCGGATCGTCAAATCGCGGCGAAACGGCTCACCATTGTCGAGGTAAGCACCAATCACCGACGTTTCCAGATACGCACTCGGTTTCATGGAGTGCCCTGCGTGGCGTCCCAGGGCGTGGTGTCTTTCGGCGCGTTGGCAAACTCCAGAGGTTCGAGCCGGACAATGCCTCTTTGGAAATCGAAAACTACCCGAAAGTGACGGAGGAAGTTGCCGCCGAGGATGCCGTTCTGTTGAAAACCGGTCGTCTCATTAAGCGAGTCTAAATTCAGGACGGCCGCACTTACTTTCTCTCGCGTGTAGCTTCCGATCGCTACTTTCGGCAGCAGGGCGATCTTCACATTCTCGGTAACACCGGCCGCGCCAAACACGCGCATGCGATTCGGTTGAATGAACGTGAGCGCCTCTTCCAGCGAGGCAGCGCCTTCCGACAGCACTGTCGTGGTGGCGCCAGTATCGATGATGAAGTTTAGTGGCTTGCTGATCCCTTCAATCATGACCTCGCCGCTCAGAAAGCCGCTCGAGGTAGTTCTCACGTGCACATCGACCCCGGGCCGCATTTCGATGTTGTCGGATTGTGGGCTCGGTTGGTCGACCACCGACGCCAGGTCGGTTTTGCTCTTTTGCCGGATCAGGGTCATGCGTCGCGTGCCGTAGTCGACCGCGGTCACCAACCGCGACAGCGCGGCGATCCCCAGATAACCATCGACAGGATTGTGATTATCGAAGAAGTGCCTGATGTAGACCGGCACGTTCTCGATGCGCACGTCTCCCAGTTCCAGTGAACCGAGGTGGCCATAAACTATTTCGAAGCGCCCCTCACCGCCGACGGCCCGCGCCAGGCCGCCCTGTGCTACCGGCTTAATGCCAAGCTTCTTCGCCGTCTCTTCCGACAGCACCGACATTCCCGAACCGGTGTCGAGCACAAACCGCAAAAGTTCCTTCGAACCGTTGATGCGTACTCTCACGATGGGACGATTATCCAGAGACTCGAAAGGTATGACGGTGCGCGATGCACCGCTCACGTTGTAGAGCGACGACTGGGCGCCGAGATAGCGAAGAAAATCGATCAGGCCGCGAATTCGCGCGCGCCGTTCCGCATCAGTTTTCGGCGAGATAAGCAGGAAGCGCTCGTAAGCATCGGCTGCCTCGGCGTATTTTTCCGACCGCGCCGCTGCCTGTCCGAGACTGAAGACATAGTCAGGCTCGTTTGCGTCAAAGTAGATCGCACGTTTCAGTTTCTCGACACAAAGCAGTGTGCGGTTTTCGTAAAAGTCGATCATCGCCAGGCCGGCGATCGCCATTGAGTCGTTTTCATCCAGTTTCAGCGCGGCGTGGAACTCTCCGACGGCATGCGGAAAAACTCCCGCCGCCAGAATTGCCGATCCCAGAAGCGCATGCGCCCGGGCCGAGGTGGGATCCTGATCGCGCACGCGCGCTGCATGCTCGAATGACTCTGCGAGGCGGCGCTGCTTCAGCAAGACCTTGCTCAGGCCCAACCGCGCTTCGATGTGACTTTCGTCTTTGTGCAGCACTTCCCGGTAAAGTTTTTCGGCGCGTTCGAAGTCGCCCGCGCGGATGGCCTTCTGGGCTTTTTCCAAAGTCTTCCTGGGATCAGCGAAGACCGAGATCGTCAGTGCAGCCGAGATTACGAGCAGGATTCCCGCGCGCCAGGCCAGGCGCGAGGGAAGCAGTTGGCGAAGATTCAGGTTTTTATTCATCGCGGTTTTCATGATTCTCACCACGACTGACGGGAAAGGGCCGCATCAGACTATTTCAACACCTTTCCGGTTTTCATGGACCAAAGGGCCAGGTCGAGTTCGTCGAAATCAATTCCGACGACGCCGGAAAAATGTCGCATGCGAGCTTCGGTTTCTAAATAACGCGCCCGGGTTGTAGGCGGCTTGGACGAGTCGATCACGCCAAGTTCAGCCAGGCAACGCACAATGTGCTTGTCGAGAATGCCGTACCCTTTGAATCCGATATTACGTAAAAAGTGGCTTGCCTCTTTGTAGCCCAGCCCTTTTATTTTCGGGTTTCGCGCCAGCCAGTCCCGCCGTTCAAACGGATCGCGAAAGCTGTTGAGCTGATCGCGCAAGCGCATCGCCACCTCGGCATTGAGATAGCTACGCGTGGCGACCACATGCTCAGCGCGAACGTTGTGAAAGCGATAAGCCGGCCGCTTCTTCAAAGCCCGGGTCAGCGCTGACCGGCTCCCGTCTTTCAACAATGGCCTGACCGCATTGACCGCGTTCGATCCCATCACGGCGGAAGCCCCCGCCGTGAAAATGCAGTAGACCATCTCTTCAAATAACTGAGTGTCTGTGCCGCACAGCCAAAGCCGGTCGAACTCGCGGAGGCGCGCGCGGATCTCTTTGCGGCGCGCCCGATGCGCCGTGCGAAGCTTCTCGACCGTTACTGGTTCCTGATCTCGCTGCGGCATGAAAACTATCAGCGCCAGACAAAAAAGATCTAAAGCGATTCTAGGAGCGCGTCTCTTTGCGTGTCAATGGAAAGCTCTTACACCTGCACCGGGTGCATCTCACGGGACAGGTCGGGGCATCAAAGATTGGCGATTTTGGTCCTCGAAAAGTGAGGATCGCTTTTCATGTTATGATTTGCATCGTGACGAAAGACTTAACGGCCCGGTTGGGCAAACACCAGCGGAAGGGCGCGAACTCGGTGAAACGTTCATGGCTCGCGATCTTTGCGGTGCTCATCCTGGGACTGGCTGCGACCAACAGCCATGCTCAGACCGGCACGCTTCCCGTTGGGCCCGAAGCGGTCCAAACCCAACCAAAGACCAACGTTGGAAACGCACCGGCTGCCATTGGCGGCGCGGTGGCGTTGCCTGAGTATCTGACTGAGGTCCACGGTTATCAGGGATTGTTGGCAGAGACATTGGATGGGAAGACGATCGCGTCACAGGCCGTTGATGAGAAATTCAATCCGGCGTCGTCGGTGAAATTGGCGACGGCCCTGGCAGCACTCAAAAACTTTGGACCCGATCATCGTTTC
The DNA here is from genome assembly GCA_035274925.1 of Pyrinomonadaceae bacterium. Lineage (GTDB taxonomy): Bacteria > Acidobacteriota > Blastocatellia > Pyrinomonadales > Pyrinomonadaceae > UBA11740. The sequence goes on from DATENS010000277.1 coordinate 3,358, forward strand.
CTTACCACGATTTGGACGAGCGGCACGCTCGATCGCGCTACCGGCACTCTTAACGGCGACCTGGTGATTACGGGTCGTGATCCTTCGTTCAACTACGAGCACGCGGTGATGTTCGCGCGCCAGTTGAACGAGCTCGGAATCAAATCAGTCACAGGCAACCTGATTGTCGCGCCCGGGTTTACCATGAACTTTGATTGGTCGGCGCGTAATTCGGGCGAAGATTTCCTGGAAACTATCGATGCCACCTATCGGCCGGCGAGCGCCACGCGCGCCTGGATGAACGAGCGCAACTTGCTGGGCGATAAAGTGAGTCTGAGCTCCGTGCCGAGCGTGACGGTGGCCGGAGAAGTCATTGTCGGCCCAGCTCCATTTGGCGCTAAGCCGCTGGTTACTCGCAAGTCGAGCAAGCTCGTTGACATTCTGAAAGTGCTTTTGTGCTACTCGAACAATTTCATGGCTGAGCGCATTGGCGAAACCCTGGGTGGGCCGCAATCCGTGCGCACGCTGTTAATCGATAGCCTGAAACTGAATCCGGACGAGATTTACCTGGCGACCGCCAGCGGCCTTGGCGTCAATCGCGTCACGCCGCGCGCGATGATGTCGATTCTGCGCGGGCTGACGGCGGAGTTACGTAAGCACAAATTGAATCTTACGGACATCCTGCCGGTGGCCGGAATCGATCCCGGCACTCTGGAAGAACGGTTCACCAATCCGTTTGAGCGCGGCAGTGTCGTGGGCAAGACCGGAACGCTGATTCGCACTGATGGCGGCGCCAGCTCGCTGGTGGGCCAGATGAATACAAAGAGCGGCCGCGTGATCTACTTTGTGATCTTCAACCAGCAGGGCAGCGTCATTCGTTTTCGGGAGAACCAGGACGCGCTCGTCACCGCAATTCAGAGTGCGCTCGGCGGACCAGCTCCTTTCGCTTACCGGCCAATCACGCTTCCCATGCGGCTGGCGAATTCGGATTACGAAGCAGCCAAAGCGCGTGGTGAATTCGAGCCGCGCGAGCAATAATGTGGAGTGCGCTGACTTGTCAGCGCTTTAGGTTTCGTTAGCGACCGGCAAAGCGGCGACAAGTCGCCGCACACCAAAAGCGCTGCATGCGGATCCGTAACGCTTCACAACCTTCTGAATTCCGAAACTTCACTCGAACCAGGAAATCGATCTGAAAATCTTAATGCTTGACACCTTTTGGCGTAGCGGGAATGATGCTCGTTCACGGAATTGACCGGCTCGCTGTCGCGAGCGGTTCTGTTAACTGATGCCTGACATCCTTCTCGTCGAAGACAAAGAGAGCCTGCGCCGCGTTCTACGATTGACGCTTGAAAACGCCGGATACTCAGTCACCGAAGCCGCCGACGCGCGCGAAGCCACCAATCAGATCAGCAACCTCCCGCACAAGATCGTCCTGACCGATCTGCGCATGCCCAACGGATCGGGCATCGATGTGCTGCGCGCCGCCAAGAACGCCGACAGCGACGTGCCGGTGATTGTGATGACCGCGTACGGCTCGATTGATGAAGCGGTGCAGGCGATGAAGGACGGCGCGCACGACTTTCTTCAGAAACCTGTCGACTCAAACCATCTGCTGCTATTGGTCGAACGCGCGCTCGAACAATCTCGTCTGCGCACGGAAAATCTTTTGCTGCGTGAGGAATGGTCCAAGCGATACGGCTTTCCGCGCATCATCGGCGAGTCGGAAGCGATCAAGCGGGCCGTCAGCGAGACACAGCGCGTGGCCCAGACTGACGCGACGGTCTTGCTGCTCGGCGAATCAGGCACAGGAAAAGAGCTGTTCGCCCGCGCCGTGCATCATCTCTCCAATCGTCGTGACCAGCCGTTTGTCGCCATCAACTGCGCGGCCATTCCCGAAACACTGATCGAGAACGAACTGTTCGGACACGAGCGCGGCGCATTCACCGGCGCCGGCGAACGCCGCCTCGGCAAATTCGAGCTGGCGTCTGGAGGGACGGTCTTTCTCGACGAGATTGGTGAGCTGCCGCTCGCGGTGCAGGGCAAACTGCTGCGCGCGATTGAGGAAAAGTCGGTCGACCGAATCGGCGGCAAGGCGACTATCCCGATTGATCTGCGCGTGGTTGCCGCCACCAACAAGGACTTGCGCGCCGCTGTGGACCGGGGCGAATTCCGCGGCGACCTTTTCTTTCGGCTGGCAGTTTTTCCTATCACCATACCGCCACTCCGCGAACGTGGCGACGACATAGTGTTGCTGGCCAACCACTTTGCGGCACAGCTGGGCAAGGAGATGCGGGGCAGGGAAGCAAAGTTGAGCGATGAAAGCATCGCCGCCTTGCGCGCTCATGATTGGCCGGGTAACGTGCGCGAGCTCGAAAACTCACTCGAGCGTGCCTGCATTCTTGCGGATGGAACAAACCTGGAACCGCGCGATCTGGGTTTA
>DATENS010000278.1:0-2826 GCA_035274925.1 Pyrinomonadaceae bacterium
GATTAACCGGCGAAATCGTGATCTGAAGGCCTGCAGCTTCGGCCGCTGCGCGATTGCGCAAGTAAGACATGCGTTCCACTCGCTTCGCCTCAGCATTCTGGATTGAATCAAACGTTCGCGCGCTTTTGATCGAGGCCAGAAGCACGTCGAGTATTTTTTCTCTCTGGTCGACAAAAGCCGTGAGCGGCCGGCCATCAATCACTGGTGGTTCGACCCGTTTCGCGACTTCGTCTGACAACTTCAAGCTGTCCAGAAAAGTGTTGGGGTCTTTCGATAAAGCGGGTGCTGACTTCGCTTCACGAGCCAGGCGATAGCGAATCAGCGGCAGGCGGCCGTCCGATTGATTCGCGAAGCGCGCGGCCAATTGCGCGACGGTCCTGGGCCAAGGTCCTTGCGTCGCATGTTTCTGCAATGCCGACAGTGCCTGTTCAGCAAAGCTGACGCCGCGAACCGGATCTTGCTCATTCGGATCGAGCGTCACGATCGGCGGGTTGTCGGTCAAAGTTTGATTGCCGCGCACTCGGACAAAAAGTCTCTGCACTTGCCACGGCGCCACGCCTTCTTTCAGTTGCTCAGGAAAGCGAGTCGCATCCGCCGCGGCGTCGAATGCCTCGACTACCAGGCGCGCGGTTGCCTGGTGATGACCATGGTCGTTGCTGGTGACTGAATGGTTCGTGATGATGACGTCCGGGCGAAGCTTTCTGATCTCCAGGACCATGCGGCGCAAGGCTTCGTCATGTCCCCACTTTTCAAAAGTCTCGTCAACGGATTTCGAAAAGCCGAAATCCTTGAGGCCGAGAAAGTGCGGCTCCGACCCTTGGATCTCTGAAGCGGCTCGCGTTTCTCGGACGCGAATGGCACCGAGTTCTTCGTAAAGCTCCGGGCCGATAGCATTCTGTCCGCCTTCGCCAAACGTCGAAAACAGGCTGACTGTGTGCGCGCCGTATTTGCGACGCATCACGACCAGCGAAGTGCCGTCTTCGTCGTCGGGATGCGCGGCGACACACATGACCGTCCAGGGATTAGTGAGGTCCAGTAAAGCCTGGTAGAGGTCGATGCGATCAGCTTTTGCTTGTGATGCCGGCGGGACGGCTGGCTGAGCGAACGTCGTGCTAATTAGCAAGACAACGAGCGCGACAAATCTGAAAGGATGTTTCTTAGTCATGTCTACAAGAGTTTAGGCAAAGGAAGTAACTCTCGCAAAGGCGCGGAGGCGCAAAGAGAAATGCTCGGCTCATCTTTGCGTCTTGGCGCCTTTGCGGAAACTAACTCGTCCGTCTTTCCAGCCTGCCGGCCACAACCATCGCGATCGCGATCATCACAATCAGGATCACGCCATAGGCCGCCGCGCTCCCCAAATTGAAATCACGCATCGCCGAAGCAATGGCAATTGAGACCGGCCGATTGCCGGGCGTGAATACCAGCACCGAGGCCACGTATTCGCCGAGGGCAATCACAAACGCGAGCAATGCCCCGGCCAGTGCGCCGGGCGCAATCAATGGCAAACGCACGCGCCAGAACCTTCGCCACCAGTTGGCGCCGAGTACACTGGCCGCCTCTTCCAGCGCGCGATCCAATTGTTCCATGCTCGCCTGCACAGCGCGCACGACCAACGGCATGAACCGCAGGAAATAAACCGTGGGCAGAATCCAAAACGTGCCGACCAGGACGAACGAGCCGGTAAGCATGTTCGGCCCTCCATAGGCTTCAGCAATTGAGAGGGCCACCACCGTTCCGGGCAGCGCCCACGGCACTAAGATCAGCAGATTCAAGAACCGCTTCCACCGTCGCGGTTTCCCGGTGGCTGTCAGGTTAGTAATGCAAAAACTCCAAATCAAAGCCGCGCCGGCGGCGATGCCGGCCATCAACAGGCTGTTGAGAAAGACTGAACGCGCCTCGCCATCCGTGGCAATTTGCGTGAAGTTTGCCGAAGTGTATTCAGCCGGCAACGTCTGTGTGGTCCATGCTCCGTCGCGCGAGAAACTGACCAGGACCAGAGTAATGATCGGAAGCGCCAGCAGGACGCTGAAGGCGATTCCGGCGACTGCGGCAAAGACTCGCGCGCGTCCCGTCTTTAATCGCGCGCGACGGCGCGTCGCACCCTTGAGCGCGGCTGCGGCAAATTGCCGGGTGCCTTCATATCTTTGAAACACGAGTAGCGATGCGAGCGAAATGATTGCCAGCAAAACGGTCTCAGTCAAAGCGGTAGTTGCGTCTCCTCGCTGCCTGGCATTGAAGATTTCCAGTGTCAGCACGCGCACGTTCCCGCCGAACAAGAGCGGTGCGCTGAAACTCGCCATCGAAGTCATGAACGTCAAAAGCGCCGCGGCGATTAGCGAAGGAGTAAGCTGCGGCAGCGTGATGCGAAACAAAACCCGAGATCGCGATGCACCGAGCGATCGCCCAGCCTCTGCCAAACCTGCATCTATCCGTTGTAAACCTGCCCCTGTCAGCACATAGAAGAAGGGGTACATGGTGTAAGTATGAAACAGGAGAACGGCGCCCCAGCCGCGTAACGACCACGGAGAGGTTGAGAGATGAAAGACTCTCTGAATTAAGCGGGCAAGGATTCCCGATTCGCCACAAAGGAAAATGAATGCGACTGTGCCCACCAGCGGCGGCAGCACCAAAGGCAGCGCGGCGAGAGTGGCGAACAAACGCCGGCCGGGAAACGAATATCGTTCGAAAAGAAATGCCAGCGGCACTCCGACGAGGGAGCAGAACAGAACGGTAAGCAGGGAAACGATAACGCTGGTAAACGCAGACTCGAGCACGGCCCTTTGCGATACCACCGCAAAGAAGGTTTTCAGTGAGAAGCTTCCCTCA
>DATENS010000279.1:0-3745 GCA_035274925.1 Pyrinomonadaceae bacterium
GCGTTGCGCAAGGCCGACTTGATCACCTGCTGGTCAAACAACTTGATCCCCATTGTGCGTCGCTACACCAAGCCAGACGTGCCGATCGAGGTGGTCCATGGTGGAGTTGACCTGGAACGTTTTTCTTCTGACGGCTCGAAGCCGCAATACCTTTTGGATCGCTTGAACTTGCCTCGCGATGCGCGCGTGATTCTCAGCCCGCGGCTCATGCGTCCGCTTTACAACCTCGACAAGATCGCGACGGCGGCGGATGCGATCTGTACCGCGGTCCCGCAGGCATATCTCGTGTTCGCTGTTCTGCCGGTGTCGACAGACCAACAGTACGAACAGAAAGTTCGAGAGATTCTTGCGCGTGGCGCCGCGAAGAACCGAGTTCGCTTTGTCGGCGCGATCTCACACGACGAGATGCCGGACTATTATCGTTTGGCTGATGTTACTGTCTCGATTCCGAGTAGCGACGGCACGCCGATGTCGGTCCTGGAATCGATGGCGTGTGGAACGCCTGTGCTGGTCAGTCGAATTCCGAATTACGACGCGCACTACATCGAAGATCAGCGGACAGTGATGATGGTGGACCAAAGGTATTCCGGCCCTGTAGGCGCGGGGTTAATCAAGCTGTTGCAGGATCGTTCGCTCGCCACACGACTCGCTACTGAAGCGAAACGGCGCGTGGTGGCGAGCGCGTCGTATGAAGCGCAGATGGCGAAGATGGGAAAGCTGTACGAGAAAATTAGCCACGGATGAACACGGATTCTTAATCATGCTTCATGTAGCCCACGTCATCGAGACTCTTGGGCCTGGTGGCGCGGAAAGACTTCTGTACACGAACCTGAAACACTTCGATCCGGAGCGAGTCCGTAGCACTGTCATTACTGTCTATCCGCACAACACGCATTGGGTGGAGCCGATTAAGGAATTGGGGGTGCCGGTTGTTAGTCTCGACTGCCGCAGCACGCGCGACATTCCCAGGGGAGTTAGCCGTTTGCGCGGGTGGTTGCGTGCTAACCGGCCCAATCTTGTTCACAGTCACCTGTGGGCGGCGAATGTGATTAGTCGAATTGCCGGACGCATGACTGGCATTCCGGTGGTGAGTTCGGTGCACAATCCCGATCACGAGCCGCAAGCGTGGTCGGATGGGGCGGATGTGAGTCTGATCACGCGCCACGTCGCCAAGGCATTAGACCGGTGGACTGCAAATTTTGGCAGCACGCGGATGGTCGCCGTCAGTGATTACGTCAGAAAAAGTGCCGGGCGCGATCTACACTTTCCGCTCCAGTCGATAGACTTGGTTTACAATCCTTTCGACGTTGATTTGATGAAGGCGCCGGTTAAGGATCGGGCCGAGCTATTGCGCGACCTTGGGCTGCCTGTTGAAAGCCAGATACTGCTGAACGTAGCGCGCGTATCTCCGCAAAAGGGGTTGCTTTACGCGGTGCGCGCGCTACCTGCGATCCTGAAGCAGTTTCCTCAGGTGCATTTGCTTTCCGTCGGCGCGACGACCGATCCGCGTTGGACCGCCGAACTGAAACGCGAAGCGGAAGCATTGGGCGTCGCCGAACATTTTCACATGCTTGGCGCACGGTCAAACGTGGTTGACTTTCTCCGCGCGTGTGACATCTTTGTCTTTCCTTCGCTGTATGAAGGGCTGGGAATCGCGTTGATCGAGGCAATGGCGGCAGGATGCGTTTGCGTGGCCACGAACACTGGCCCGATTCCGGAAGTTGTGCAAGAGGGGAAGGATGGTGTACTTGTTCCTGCTGCGGATGCGGAGGCACTTGCTCGTGCGATTTGCGATCTGTTGAGCGATCCGGCCCGGCGATCGCAGTTAGCGACCGCAGCGAAGCAGACTGCGTTTAGCAAGTTTCAGCCAAAGGAACAGGCCGAGCGATTGACGCGCGTTTACGAATCAGTTATCCACAGATTACACAGATGAGCGAACTTTCCAGTATTAACCGGTGTCTTTCTGTTGTCGTGCCCGCTTACAATGAAGCGGCGACGATCGAGCACGTCGTCGAGAAACTTTTGCAATTACCCGAGTTACTCGAAATCATCATCGTCGACGATTGCTCCACCGATAAGACCGCTGAAATCACACAGCGACTCGCAAACCAACACCCGTCGATCAGAGTCACCAGGCACCAGAAGAACTCCGGCAAAACGGAAGCACTCAAAACCGGTTTCGCACTAACACGCGGTGACGTCGTGATCGTGCAGGACGCCGATCTTGAATACGACCCGCGCGAGATCCCCATGGTGATCAGGCCGATCATCGAAGGCGCTGCCGATGTCGTTTACGGTTCGCGTTTTTTAGTCCGCCGCGCGACGCGCGTGCTTTACTTCTATCACTACCTCGCCAACAAATTTCTGACGTTCACTTCGAATATTTTTACTAACCTGAACATGACTGACGTAGAGACCGGCTACAAAGCATTTCGCGGCGAGATCATTCGCAACATGATCATCACTTCGGGTGGTTTCGGCTTTGAGATCGAAGTGACGGCGAAAGTAGCAAAGCTCAAATGCGCCATCTACGAGGTGCCGATCAGTTATTACGGTCGCACGTATGAAGAAGGAAAGAAGATTGGAGTGATAGATGGCGTGGAAGCGTTCTTGCTCGTCTTCAGATTCAATCTGTTTTGTGGACTGAGATCGTCCTTTCGGCAACTGCCGCGGCGAGATGCGACGACAGTCTTAACCACAAAGACACAAAGCCACTAATTTTTGTCTTGTTTGGCGTGAGAGAACGACCTAAATATTTAACCCTGTACCTTCTGGGCATTTTATTGCTCGCCGTTGCGTTTAGAGCTTACGGCGTGTGGTCGCATCCGGCTGTTCCCGCCGGCGATGCGGATGATTACCATCAACTGGCGACGAGGATGGTCCAGGGCCGCGGATATGTCACTGCCGCGGGCAGGCCGACCGCCTGGCGTCCGCCGGCTTATCCGGTTTTCCTCGCGGGCGTTTACAAGATCGGCGGCGTTAACGCAGAGCGCGCCACAATCGTTCAGGTGATAGTCGGCGGGTTGACGGTATTGATGCTGACCGCTTTGGCCGCGATGATACTCGGTTGGCCTCGCGCGCTGATCGCTGGAGTAATAGCAGCGGTGTATCCCGCGTTGATTTGGTTGCCACGGCTGTTGTTGTCGGAGAACTTGTCGCTGTTTCTCATGTTAGGCTCGCTCGGCGCAATCATCCTTTATCTCCGCACGTCGCGAATATTTTGGATCATTGTGTTTGGTGTCCTCTGCGCCCTCAACACGCTCGTCCGCGGCGGAAACATGTTCCTCCCCATCGTCGTTGCTGTTGGATTGCTGGTTCTACACTGGCGAAACTGGAAACAGCTCGTAGCGCCCGTGTTGGTGATGACCGTCGCGTTTGTCGTGACGCTATTGCCATGGACCATCCGGAACTATCGCGTCTTTCACCATGTAATCCCGATCGCCACGCAGGATGGAATGACTTTGTACGTCTCCTATTGGCCGCCGGAACGAAATAGCAGACTCATCTGGGGAACACTGCCGGGCGATGAAGACCCGGCCTTTCAGGCAGCCGAAAAAAACGGAGACGAAGTGTCCGCGTCCTCGTATCTGAACCAACTCACACGACAGCGTCTGCGCGAGAACCCCGGTTTTTTTTTCGCCTGATTCCGTCAAAACTGGCGTCGTTGCTGGTCCCGCGTGACTGGGAAATCTTCGCGCACGCACCCGGCACAACACGTTCCCTGAATGTCGGATACCTGTTAATA
>DATENS010000280.1:0-16005 GCA_035274925.1 Pyrinomonadaceae bacterium
CAAGGATAGCGACTTTACGGTATTATGGGCGACGGAGGCAGGAAAGTATTGAGTTCCACTGCGAGACAAATAATCTTCTGGCTGCTAATAATTGCAGGCGCGCTTTTGATCTACAAGCTCGTCAATCCCGGCAGCAAGAACACCACTAACATAGATCTTACTCAGCTTGAGCAGAAGATCGCCGCCGGCGAGTTGGCTTCGTTGACTGTGAAGCAGACTGAGACCGTGGCGACTGACACGGCCGGGCGCAATTACCTGATCCAGCTCACTAACGAACACACCAAAGCCGAGCTCTTAAAAGAAGCCCGCGAGCTGTACAACGGAAAACCGCGCGTGGCCAAAGTCGAGGACGAATCTCCGTCCAGTCTCTGGTGGCCCGCTCTTTACTATCTGCTGCCGTTCGTATTGATTTTCGGTTTCTGGATTTTCATGCTGCGGCAGATGCAGTCGGGCGGCAACAAGGCCTTGTCGTTTGGAAAGTCGCGCGCCAAATTGCTCAGCAATCAGCAGAAGCGAGTGACCTTTAAAGATGTCGCGGGCGTGGAAGAAGCCAAAGAAGAGCTGCAGGAGATTATCGAGTTCCTGAAAGAACCGCAGAAGTTTCAAAAGCTTGGTGGCCGAATTCCCAAAGGCGTTTTGATGATGGGTCCGCCGGGAACCGGTAAGACCCTGCTTGCACGCGCAATTGCTGGCGAAGCTAACGTCCCTTTCTTCTCAATTTCTGGTTCTGACTTTGTCGAGATGTTTGTCGGCGTGGGCGCCTCGCGCGTGCGCGACCTGTTCGAACAAGGCAAAAAGAACGCTCCGTGCATCATTTTCATCGATGAGATCGACGCGGTCGGCCGCCATCGTGGCGCCGGTCTGGGTGGCGGACATGACGAGCGCGAACAGACTTTGAACCAGTTGCTGGTTGAGATGGACGGGTTCGAATCAAACGACGGCGTCATCCTGATCGCCTCGACGAACCGGCCCGACGTCCTCGATCCGGCGTTGCTTCGTCCGGGACGTTTTGATCGTCGTGTGGTTGTTTCGCGGCCGGACGTGCGCGGACGTGAAGGAATCCTAAAAGTTCACACGCGCAAGATTCCGCTCGGTGAAGATGTCGACATCTCAGTGATCGCGCGCGGCACGCCTGGTTTTACAGGCGCTGATCTCGCGAACCTGGTTAATGAAGCTGCGCTGAACGCGGCACGCTACAACAAGAAAGTTGTGGCCATGGCTGACTTCGAATTGGCTAAAGACAAAGTGCTGATGGGCGCTGAGCGCAAGTCGATGGTCATCTCGAATGAAGAGAAGCGCGTGACTGCTTATCACGAAGCGGGCCACACGCTCGTCGGCTTGAAAGTTCCCAACGCCGATCCGGTGCACAAAGTCACGATCATTCCCCGCGGTATGGCTCTGGGCGTGACGCAACAGTTGCCGGAAGGCGATCGCCACAATTACACGAAGGAATACTTGCTCGGTCAGATCTCGATTCTGATGGGCGGCCGTATTGCCGAAGAAACATTCCTCGGCAATATCACCACCGGCGCGTCGAACGATATTGAGAAGGCCACCGAACTGGCCCGTGCGATGGTGTGTGAGTACGGCATGTCGGAACTTGGACCGCTGACATTCGGCAAGAAGGAAGAGCAAATCTTCCTGGGCCGAGAGATTGCTCAGCATCGCGACTATTCCGAGGAGACTTCGATTCGCATCGATTCCGAAGTGCGCAAGATCGTGACCGATCAATACGAGCGCGCGCGCCGGATTATCGACGAGAACCGTGACACCATGGTTCGCCTGGCCGAAGCGCTGCTCGAGCATGAATCGCTTGATGGCGTGCAAATCCGGCGGATCGTGGCGGGCTTGTCGTTGGATGACACCGGCGGTCAGTCGAGCGATTCAGGCGTGCAGCAAGAGTTGCCGGCAGTGAAAGAACCGGCCTCGACGCCGCTCAAGCCAATTCTGCCGCCGATTACCGGACCGGCCACGGCGTAATTCTTGTCAGAGCCGCCTGCGGTAGCGGGCGGGCCTGAAACACTCAAGGCGAGGGCTTCCGCTCTCGCCTTTTTCTTTCATGCCTCGCGGCATTCAAGTTCCACGCGAAACACAAATTCAAAAGTAACAAACAAATCTTTAGGATCGCCCGCAGTCAGCTTAAAGACTTCGTGATCTTTGAAAGAAGGGCACGGGTAGGTCTTTGTCTCAGCCAGGTGCACGTCGAGAGGTGATATTTCCGCTGCCGGTGAAACTGAAACGTCGAGCACATATCGAACTTCGACATCGGTGCCGCAACGGTTGCGCCGGCTCTCGCGGTACCAGAGAGGAAAGCTTATCGTTCCACCGGCCTCAATCGTTCTCGAGTCTTCGATGTCCTGTCCTTCAATGTTCGCATGCAGCTTCGCGCCGACCGGAGAGTTGCCGTTGTTTACATAATTAACCTGCGTCAGGATTATGGTGACCAGGCAGTTCCTGCTCGTCTCGCCGGGGCCGTAGGTTCCATGCTCAGGCGGAGGGCCTTGCTTTTGAGGTTTGTTGCCCATGTCTCTTCACCAACAGAAAGGGTTTCCAAATTGAGCGCGCGCATTCTATGGCAACTAACTAAGGGCGGCAATGATTTTGCGGGCATCGCCGGCGGACCGTGGCCACGGTTCTCGGCCTTCATGCATCTATCCACCAAATCGAAACTATCTTTAGTTTCTCTGCGTTAAAGTCAGTAGCGTCTTTTGGAGATTGGGCTATGAAAAGAAAACTCACTGCGGCCTTCCTGACTGGTTTGATATCGATGGCTTTCTCGTTCAATCAAGCGTTCGCCTGTACCACTTTCTGTCTCAAGAACAAAGGCGAGGTGCTCTTCGGCAAGAACTACGACTGGATGGTTGGCGAAGGGCTTGTGTTTGTGAATAAGCGCGGTGTGGCAAAGACGTCTCTTGAAGATGCTAATCCAGCCAAATGGACATCCAAATACGGAAGCGTCACTTTCAACCAGTACGGCCGCGAGAATCCTTCCGGCGGGATGAATGAAGCCGGCCTGGTGATCGAGCTCATGTGGTTGGACGGCACCCAGTATCCTAAACCTGATACGCGCCCGGCAGTGGACGTCCTGGAGTGGATTCAATATCAACTCGACAGTTCTGCCAGCGTCGATGAAGTGGTGGCGAATTCAGAAAAGGTAAGAATCAGTTCGCTGGTGCAGTTGCACTATCTGGTCAACGACCGGGCCGGAAACTCGGCCACGATTGAGTTCCTCGACGGCAAACTGGTGGCGCACCGGGGTTCGTCGTTGCCGGTGTCGACACTGACGAACGACACTTACGCAAAGTCACTCGAGTACTCGAAGGCCACGCCCGTCAATAATGCGACAGGCGGCGGCTCGCTCCAGCGCTTTGCCCGGGCCGCGCATAAAACGGGCGAGTTTGAGAAACAGGAAAAGTCCGGGCAGGCCGCCGTCGATTACGCTTTCGAAATTCTGTCGAACGTGGCGCAGCCCGGCTACACGCAATGGAGCATCGTCTATGACCAGAAGCGTGCAAAGATCCATTTCCGCACACTGCGAGCTCAGCAGGTGAAAACGATCGACGCCAGGGCCTTCGATTATTCATGTGGCTCGATGGTGAAGTTTTACGACATGAACGCGAATGACCTCGGCGATGTAAACGGGAGATTTAAGGACTACAGTGCACAGGCGAATCGTGATCTGATCGAGCGTGCTTTCAACGGAACTGATTTTCTCAAGTTCGTGCCCGCGACGGTTCGAGATCAATTGGCGGCGTATCCCGAAAACTTTGCCTGCTCACCACCGAACCAGCCCTCGCGGCCGGCGGTATCAAGTGGACGGCAATCGTTTTGGGTGATGGCTGAGATCGTAATCGGACTCCTGACCTAATATCTTCTGAAAGCTAGCCCTCTCTCCGCCTGCCGATTCTTTACTTTTCGGCTCACCCTCCTTACTTTTGGCTGCGTGGAAACCGCAGACGTCGTCATCATCGGAAGCGGCATCGTCGGATCGAGTGTCGCCTATCACCTGGCACAGGCAGGCTGCACGAATGTGCTGGTGCTCGAACGCGAGGCGCATCAGGGCAAGGGCTCGACCGGCAAGAGCATGGGTGGCGTGCGCGCGCAGTTCTCGACTCCCGTCAATATTCAGATGTCGAAGTACTCGATCGACTTCTTCTCAAAGTTTGATGAAGTGGTCGGTCATCCCGCGGATTACCGCGCGCACGGATATCTTTTCTGTGCGACTAACGAGAAACATGTCACGTATTTGAAGGCCAATCGCGAGCGGCAGGAAGCGCTGGGGGTAACCAATGTTGAATGGGTGACGCCCGAAGACATCGTGAAGATGGTGCCGCAGTTGCGCGTGGACGATATTCTCGGCGGCACATTCTGTCCGACGGACGGCTTTGTCGATCCGCACAGTGTGATGATGGGTTTCATGTTGAACGCGCGCGAGCGCGGCGTGCGGCTGTGGCTGGATACGCAGGTCACGGGAATTCAAGTTGATTCTGGGAGCGCGGACGACTCGTCGCGGCTTTCTCAATCGGCAAATGACAAAGCGCTGACAAGTCAGCGCACTCCAAATGAGAGCCGCATAGCTGGCGTTCAAACCACGCGAGGGTTTATATCGACTCGCGTGGTAGTCAACGCCGCCGGCGCGTGGGCGGCGGAAGTTGCCAGGATGGCCGGCGCCGATTTGCCGGTTGAGCCTCTGCGCCGACAACTCGTTCCCACTGAGCCCTTCGATCAGTTACCCAAAAGGTTCCCGATGGTGATCGACATGTCGACCGGCTTTCATTTTCGCCGCGAAGGGAAGGGAATTCTTCTCGCGTGGAACGATCCGACGGAAACGCCGGGGTTCAAGACGGATTTTGACGCCACGTTTGTTGAAAAGATTCTTAGGCGCGCTGCCTCACGCGTGCCTGTTCTGGCCGAAGCTGAAGTAAACCCGCGCCGGGCCTGGGCGGGGCTTTACGAGATGACTCCAGATCATCACGCGATCATTGGACCCTCGCCGAATGTAAAGGGGCTGTACTTCGTTAACGGCTTTAGCGGCCACGGCGTGATGCATTCGCCGGCGTCAGGACGCCTCACTGCAGATTTGATCCTGCAAGGACATTCCGACTTGATCGATGCAACCCAGTTGGGCGTGGAGCGATTCAAGGAAGGGAAGTTGTTGGAAGAGACGGCGGTCTTATGACTAACTAAGATTAAGACAGAGTATCTGGCCAGCGATTTCCCTTGCAGCAGCAGGAGCTACTATCGGTGTCGTTTGCCACGTCCACCAGTTGAAAAGGCCGGTTGTAATTGTCAAGAAGTTAATTCAGTAAGGACGCCACGTTTGGAAAGCTCAACCTGCTCCCACGCCATGAGTATTCGCGTAAGCCGTCTATCGCCGTCCACGTTGGATGATATCGGTTGTAAATATCGTCGGCATCCATGTCGCCCCAACTGCCATCGGAATTCTGGGTAGCAAGTAAATAATCCGTTCCTTTGCGGATAAGTGGATGCTCTTCAGTCATCCCGAAGGATTTTAGGGTGTCCAGGAACTCACCCATAGTTTCAGGATCTTCCATCACGATCGCCTGCACCAAATTATCCTTCAGAAACGAATATTCGGCTGACAACCAGCGTCGCGACAACTGATAAGAACTGTAGCTGTTGAGGGTGTAGACTACGTGGGTAACTGCATAAGTGGCATCGTAGAAGACCCAATCATCCTTGCTAACGAAAGGCGGGTAGGGGCGCATGTCGCGTAACCACTTGATGACATCCGCATAAGAAGTTCCCAACCTCACGCCAAACTGTTCACCCATATAGCTGCCGATCAATGCGTCTTGCCAGACTGCGTAGCGAGTAGTCATTGTCAGGCGCCTTCGGCACTTGATGCACGTTTTGCGACCACGATCATTCATCGTCTCGCAAACACACTCATCGGGCACATCCTCCGGCGGGGGCTCAGTTGCGGGATCGAAACCAAAGTAATCTCGGGCCGTAAATTTGCACGCCGCTTCGCGAATTTGCTCTTTCAGACGGTCATCGGGCACACCGAGACTTTCCGCTGCATAACTGCCATGGACCAGGCCCGCGACTTCGTCGGGGTCCGCGTTCGGCGTCACCCTGGAGTTCCGTCGTCTCCAGTGTAATGCGCGTTCCCGGCCCATCTCGCGCGCGGTTCGACGGAGCTTTGGGTCTTTTGAGGTTGAGGCGATGCAATGAAAACAGCCGAGATAGTCAAACCCGTATGTTCCGAAGTTTTCCGGGTCGCACGCGGTGCGGTAGATGAAATCCAGGCCGCGTTTAATCGCGTGTTTGCGAGCGGCCACGCGTTCAGTCTTAATGCTCTGACCGGTTCGATTCACGGGAGTACTCCAGTGATTGTTGAGCGCCAATAACTACTTCGACGAATCCCCATAAAGAAGCATCTGCGGTAAGTCCTCGAGCTTTGCCTTGCCCTTCGCGAACGAGAGTTGCCAGACGCGATCGAAAACTTTGCCGTCCCACTTGGGTGGTTTGCGAATGCCGAAGGCCTTGGCAATTTGGGGAATTTTTCCGTGATGCCAGCAGATCAAGATAGTCTTGTCTAAGAATCCGCGCTGGTTGAGGATCACATTGACCATCTCGTCTATGTCCGCATCCTTGTCCGCAAACCTGTCATTGAGGTGCAGATTC
Source organism: Pyrinomonadaceae bacterium (assembly GCA_035274925.1). GTDB lineage: Bacteria > Acidobacteriota > Blastocatellia > Pyrinomonadales > Pyrinomonadaceae > UBA11740. Next base: position 6,652 of record DATENS010000280.1, read on the forward strand.
AAGGCAATGGCCAGGGGTGTAACCGTTTCAATGGGGCGTTGGCTATGCTTCGACTGCGCGGTGGCAAAAATTGCTTCGGGTGTGGGGAACCGCGGACGGGTGCCTTTGATAGGAATCGTTTCGTAAACGCCGGCAAAGTTCAGCGGATCAAGATCAAGGACAAGATCGCACGCCAACTGTGATTGTGCGGGTGCAAATAGTGACGGCAAAGCAATCGCGCGAGCCGAACCGCGTATCGACAGATTGTTTCCGCCGTCGTCTTCCTGTTTGGGATCGCCGCACTTTTCACCGTGACGAATAATCAGGACTTGTTTAGGGCCTTTGCTCATATCTCCGTCCTCCTTTGATCCGGTGAGATTGTTAAGCTCATCAAGGCTTCTCGGGAAACTTAAACCCGATATAAGTCCCCGAACTGAGGCCCATTAATCCCAACAAGGTGGCGCTGAATTCGGGCATCGTCAGATTGTTGTAAACGGACGAGACGAAAATTATTCCGAGCACGATCGTCCACGCAAAAATCTGAAAGCGATGGAAGCTGTAGCCGGTCGCGTCGGAAAGGACGTCACGGATAAAGCCTCGGCTGACTCCAGCGTTGGCCGCAGGCGTCAGGCTTTGCAGCTGCTGGTTGACTGCGCTCAGTCGAGCGCGATTCGCCTGAAGCTGATTGTTCAGGCTGTCCCGGTTCGCGGTGTCATTGGGCAGCAGGGTCGCTTTCGAGTTAATTTCGGCCACCTGAGATTCGAGTTCGGGAATACTCTTTTCCAGCGACTGCTTCTCCGCGGACAGACCCTGGAGTTGATCTGAGTTGGCATTCAACTTACCTGAATCAATCATGGCCTCACTTAAAGCCGTACCAGCGCTTATACCCATCAGCGCCAGCAGCGACGGCGTAATCGTGTCGAGCGCATCGGTAATAAGCCAAATCGTGATGTAAGACGCGTTGATTAGAAAAAACCAAAACGCCATCTGCGCGCGGCCAAGATTGTATGGCCGCTGCTTTCCCGGAACGGGACATTCGCCGGCGTCTCGAATTAGATTTGTTTTTCGCGCCAGCCAAATCAGCAGGATAAACGTCAGCAGGACAACTACGGACGCCACCACTCCATAAAAAGGTGAGACAACTGTCAAGGATACGGGATTGCTCTGATCGATAACGGAATCGAAAGGCGCCTGATTCTCAAAACCGACGCTCAAGGCCACGGGTTTTCGCGCCGCGTGCGGCTCGCCCAACAAGTCGATCCAGACTTGTTTGTTTTCGGGAGTGATTTGCAGGTGAAACTGCAGGTGGTTCTTGCTGGCGTGGATCTCTTCCGGATAATTCCCGCGGATTGCCAGGCCGTTGATAAAGGGGACTAACTTCGTCGCGTCATTCTGCTCTACCCAATCTTTCAACCCGTCGAGCCGAACCTTAATGAGGTCGTCAAGTTCGAGGTTTCCTTCGACCGCGACTACTTTGGGCTCAGGGGCTGGAGTGGGCGAAACAGCAGGTGACGCGGCTCCAGTCGCAGACGGCGAAGCAGTAGGCGACGGCGATGGTGTTTGACCGGGCGCGCAAACGGCGAGCGCCGCGAGCCAGAGACAAGTTCCGATGAAGATGACGAAGCCGCGCGAAATGTACGCGTGCAGGAAACGCATGAATGCAGCCTCCTTAACCGAATGGTCGATAGATTCTTGTGCCGGTTTTACGACGGCGGCACTAACGGCTGGTACAGGAGCCCCGGTTAATATCTTACTTTCCACTGTACGTCAACAGATTTTCGCTAGACACGCTGCTAGCGCGCATAAAGTCCGATTGTCCAAAATGTTAGACAGTGATTTAGTCTACAGAAGGCGGGCTTTCACGCGGCTCGTCAGATGATCTGACCGGCTTCGGCTAGAACGGTCGAAGAGACCGCGGTATTGTAGGGCGGTAAAACTCACCTCGGAGGACGTAATGAAAAGGTTTCTGAAAGTCTTTGCGCTTGCGGTTTTCCTTTTTGCTTTCCCGCTGCCAGCCGAGTGTGCCGTGCGCGATTCGATGATCGTCTCGACTGATTGGCTGGCAAAGCATCTCAATGACAAGGCGCTCGTGCTGCTTCATGTTGGTGACAAGAAAGAATATGACGCTGCGCACCTTCCGGGCGCCCAGTTCATTCAGCTCTCCGATATTTCCAAGCCGCGCGGCCAAGGGTTGATCCTCGAGCTGCCGTCAGTCGATCAACTGAAAGCGACATTCGAAAAGTTTGGCGTGACTGACAAGTCCCGCATCGTTGTTTACTTTGGTAAGGATTGGGTGTCGCCCACGGCGCGCGTGTACTTCACTTTGGATTACCTGGGGCTGGGCGATCGGACGTCGATCCTCGATGGAGGAATGCCGGCATGGCAGGCTGAGCATCGTCAGGTGACAACAGAAGTGTCCGCGCCAAAAATCGGTAGTTTCACGCCGCGGGCAAAAACCGGGTTGGTTGTGGATTCCGCCTGGGTCGGCGCGAATTTGAACAAGCCCGGCGTGGCGATTCTTGATGCGAGAGCTTCAAAGTTCTACACGGGCGAGGAAGCCGGCCAGATGCCGCGCGCCGGCCACGTTCCCGGCGCGAAGAACATTCCGTTTTCAAGCCTGGTTCAGGATGCGACCAACAAGTTCAAAAGCCCCGAGGCTTTGCGGCAATTGTTCACGACCGAAGGTGTGAAACCCCGCGACAGCGTCGCAACTTATTGTCACATTGGTCAACAGGCCAGTCTGCTCTATTTCGTCGCCCGCTATTTGGGTTATGACGCGCATCTCTATGATGGATCGTTTGACGATTGGAGCCGCCGCCCGGAACTGCCGGTGGAAAAGACGCCTTAAGGTCATTGTGGAAATGCGTTTTCCCGTGCTTAGGATTTTGCGCAAAGGCGCGAAGTAAAACTTAAGGCGCTAAGAAAACCTGACGTGAGGTCGCTAACTCGCGCCTTGCACGGCTCGCGCAAGTGCGAGAATATCTCAAGTCTTAAATCCTACAACTCAGAAGAAGGATCCAAGATGGAACGAAGAACCACGTCCTGGTTTAGTCCGAACTTGCAGATGGATATGCCTTTGGTTGCGTATGGCTATTCCGGTCAGACGCTCTTAATGTTACCGACGGCTGCGGCTGATTATCTCGAGTACGAGAGGTTTTACCTGGTCGATGCGATCAAGCCGTTCATCGAAGCGGGACGCATCCGTGCTTATTCAATCAACAGCGTGAACCGCTGGAGCCTGCTGAACGAGCAGATGCCGCCGAAGATGAAGGCGGAATTGCTGTCTCGTTATGATCGCTACATCACCGAAGAGGTGCTGCCGCTGATTCGTAACGAGAATGAAGAGAACTTCGCGCGGCCAATTACCACCGGAGCAAGTTTGGGCGCCTTCCTCGCGGCCAATGAATATTTCAAGCATCCGGATCTGTTCCGGGGCGTGGTCGCCATGAGTGGCAGTTACGATATTCGCTCGTACCTCAACAACTATTACGACGACAACGTTTATTTCAACAATCCTGCTGACTATCTTGCCGGCATGAACGATGATCACTACCTGCCGATTCTGCGCCAGGCGGATTCGATCTACATCCTGTCAGGCCAGGGCTCGTACGAAGATCCGAAACGAAGCCAGCAACTCTCAGACATCCTCAATGCCAAAGGCATCCCGCACAAACTTGAGCTGTGGGGAGCAGACGTGAATCACGACTGGCCCTGGTGGCGAAAGATGCTGCCGCATGTGCTGGGATTGATTGTGGGCTAGCAAGATTTACAGCATTGACTTTCGAGTTACCATTTTCAATAAGAAGATGGAGATGGCAACTTGAGGCGTCGTGTAGCTGAATACGCGGTCGAGTGGGACGAGAGCAAGAATCGTTCTAATCAGAGGAAGCATCGGATTTCATTTGAAGAAGCTGCGACAGTCTTCGCAGATCCTCTCGAAGCCGTAATGGATGATCCTGATCACTGGGAATACGATTAGAATCATCAACGCGCGCAAACCTACAAGGCGTGAGCGTAACTGGTACGAAGAGCCTTAGTAATGCGAAAAGAATACGATTTTAGCCAAGCAGTAAGAGGCAAACACGCTGACAAGAGGATTCGCATTGTCGGCGATCCCAATTCACACAATGGGCGGGAGATGGCTGCCAAGATTCAACGAACTATTGAGCGCGATCTAAAAAGACGTGCGAGCTTCAAAGTCGTATGGAGCAAGCTTGATAGGACTGAAAGGGAAAACATTCGGGCCACGTGGCTCAAGAAAATCAAGACAGCTCTGGCTGATCCGAGGCCGAAGAATTGACCGCGATTCTTGTGACCATCGTTACTAAGGTTAAGCGGAAGAATTCGAAGCGAGTTCGGATCTAAGGCTATTCATCCTTCATCCTTCCGCCTTCATCCTTTATCTTCCCGGATTATCAGGCTCGCCCTTCTTACCCTTCTTCTTTGCCGGTTCAGCTTCGCGGGGACGACCCTGAGGCGGCGGCGCTGTGTCTGGTCCCGGATCTGGTTTCTTTTGTTCGACCGGACGCGGCTCGGGCGGCTGATCTACCTTCGGAGCCGGCGGCAACGTGGTGTCTTCCAGCTTGGGTGTGGTAATCGCGCTCGGCGCTGTCGTTCCGTCTTCGGGGCTCGGCGACGGTTCCGGACCCATTTGGGCGCGTTCGAGAGCAAGCTCGCGCTGTCGCTGCCGGAACATCTCGCGCATGTCCTCGGGCATTGACGGCGCTTTCGGGAATTCGTCCCTCGGCTTGTCCTTGAGAAAGTCTTTCATGAAATCCATGAAGAACGGCAGCGCGCCATGGCCACCCGTCATTTCATTACCCAGATTTTTCTTGCGGCCGGGATAGCCCATCCACACACCGGTAACATAAGTCGGCGTGTAGCCAATGAACCAGACGTCAGTGTGATCGTTCACCGTGCCGGTTTTGCCGGCGACGGGGTGGGGCAGCGAATTCGCCGCCGTGGCAGTGCCGCCGGTGACGACGCCGCGCATCATTGAGGCCATTGTCAGTGCGACGTATTCGTTGACGACTTTATAGGTGGTCTTTTCCCACTCCTCCAACACTGCGCCGTCACGGTCCTGAACTTTGCGAATCATGTGTGGCTCAACGCGAATGCCTTTGTTGGGAAAGGCTGAGTACGCCGACACCATTTGATCCAAAGGCACTTCGGTTGCGCCTAATGCAGAAGGCAGGTAAGGCGCCATCGGCACTTTGATTCCAAACCGGCGCACCATCTGTGCTCCCGTTTGGATTCCCACAGTCTGAAGCAAGTGCACGGCGGGAATATTCATCGACTGGGCCAGCGCTGTTTTCAAAGGCATGTCGCCATTGCTGGTCGAACCGTTGTAGTTGTGCGGCGTCCATCCGCCGATGCTGATGGGCGCGCCGCTCACAATTGTGTCGGGAGTCATGCCCCATTCGATCGCGGCGGTGTAGACGAAAGGTTTAAAAGCAGATCCGGTTTGACGATACGCCTGGACGGCGTTGTTGAACTTGTTGTTGAGAAAATCATAGCCGCCACACATGGCAACTATCTCGCCGGTCTTCGCGTTAAGCGTCATTAACGCGCCTTCGACCGCCGGGATCCTCGTGTGCTCAACTTTCAGGCGGCGGTTCTTCTTATCTACCTCTTTGATCTGGAATTCTGCGATGTAGCCCGGCTTGAACTCGCTCCGCGGCGAACCCTTGCCGCCCATGTCGCCGCTGTTTATCGTCGCCGTGTAGTTACCAAAGCGAACCGTGGCCTCGTCCTTGCCGGAATCAACTTTCATGATCAGGCCATTGATGTACCGGCCGGCCGCATATTCACCTCGATACCAGTCCGCGTATTTGAAGCCGGCGAGTTCCTGCTGGGTGGGCGGGCCGGCGCCGTTGTTGGCGGACGTTGGAATTGCCTCGTAAGAATTGCGCCAGGCGCCGTGACCGCCCGCGTACCGACGCAGGCCGGCGCGCACGACTTCGTACGCCTTTTTCTGCGCGGCCACATTGATCGTGGAATATACGTACAAGCCAGTCTGGGCCACGCGCGTGGTGTACTTATCTTCCAAATCCTGCCGGATGTACTCGACAACGTAATCGAATGCCGGATGAGTGGCTTGGGGCGGCTGGTAATAGGCTGAGTCGGAAAGCTGAATTGGTTTAGCTTTCGCCGCGGCCACCTCACCTTCCGTGGCGAATCCGTGCCTGGCCATCAAATCGAGAACGATGTCGCGCCGTTCCTTGGCCTTCGCCGGGTTCGAGGTCGGCGAGTATTCGCCGGGCGCTTTGGGAATTCCCGCGAGCAACGCGGCTTCATCAAGTGTTAGGTCCTTTGCCTGCTTGCCAAAATAGATTTCGGCGCCGGCTTCAACTCCATATGCGTTCGCACCGAGAAAGATGTGATTGGCGTACAGCTCCATGATCTGGTTCTTGGTGTAGTAACGCTCGATTTGCAGCGCCAGCACCCACTCGTTGAACTTTCGTTTGTAGGTTTGCTCGCGAGTCAGAAAAAGGTTCTTTGCCAATTGCTGCGTCAGGGTCGATCCGCCTTCGACTTTATCGCTGGTCAGATTCTTCAACGCCGCGCCGGCGATGCGGATGGGATCGATGCCGATATGATCGTAGAAGCGCGCGTCCTCGACCGCGAGGATCGCGTTCTTCATTTGCGGCGGAATTTGTTCGTACTTAAGCGGAATGCGTTTTTCGAGCGCGAACTCACCGATCACCGTCTGGCCATCGTCCGCATAGATTCGCGTGACCACACTGGGTCGGTACGTCGCCAGCGCGGCAACTTCACTGGCAGCCTGTGAATAGTTGAGCTGGTAGGCGGCGATAATGCCCGTCAAGCCCCCTGCGGCCAGCGCCAGCAGGATCACCGCGGGAAACCAGAAGCGTCGCAGGATATGTTTACGTTCGCCCGGCGGCGCATTCACGATGGCGGTGGGTCGATATGCTTTTAGACGATCAAACGGCGGTTTTGCAGCCATGCTTCACACCTCTTCACGATTACGATGCCGGAAGACGCAAAATCGGACAACGTGGATTCCCACAGTTGGCGATTTTGTGCGTGTTTTCGCAGGAATTATAGCCGTCACGCAAGCGGGGCACTAGCCCGGCCCGACTCCCTAACGGTCGGGCTAATGCCCGGCCACGCTACTTTCATCTCCCGCCTAGCTGGAGGTCGGCTTGTGTTTCAAGTTGCTTCTGCTCTCCAACCGCGTAAGCCTCACGGACCCACGCGACAAACTCATCATCAAGTTCGGTGAGACTGTCCAAACGAAAGGCGTGCAGGTGATTTCGCGGAGAAAAGGTTTCGACGCGCGAGAAACGCGGATGTTCAAGTCGGCGCGCAAAAACGAAATGACCAATCAGATAGTTTCGCCGCACCTGGACGGCGATAAACGACATTCGCACTTGGAAAGCGATGCGGGTTTTCTCAGGAAGAATTCTTACCGGCCCACACGCTTTAATCATTCCAGCCAGTGCGTCAAATAACTCCCGCACCTTTTGGCTTCGCCCAACAAAGTGAGATTCCAGGCTGACGTTGCTGCACGAGTGAGTCTGATTACGATTAGCGAAGGCTCGGCCGCATTCGGGACAGCGCCAGAGTGGTGCGACTTTTTTCTGAGAGCCTGGCATCTTCATTCGCCGCGGCCAAGATTGATCGTCTTTCTCAGTCTTTGTGTCTGTCCGACGATGCGGGCGGTCAGATCGACCGGATGACAACCCGTCTGATAAAGCCAGAATGCCGCGAAGAACTTTTTGTCCGTGCCGGGATAGATTCGCAGACTCTTTTTGAAAAATGCCGGTATGCCCCGCCCGCTTTGGTCGGCAATGCGATAACGGGCGACTAGCTCGACACTTTTCGGCCGCGAACCCAAATTGCTTTCGCCATCCACCTGAACAACCACGAGCATCGATTCGGAAGCGCCTTCACGCGATGCGCCTTCGATCACCGTGTTCCAGAGATTGACCTGGCCAGTGAAGACGTCCGCAGAGAAATTTCCATTTGTTTGGTAGAAAAGCATCGCGCGCATTCCCGCCAGCCGAAGTTTTTCCTGGCTGGTTGCGGCTGAAGATTCGGCGCCGGCATCAACTGTCAAAAATAACAGTACAAGGACGCCCGCGGATCGGGTGAAATTCTTTAGGTTCATACGCTGCGCAGATTACGCAGAATCTTGAGAATCGCCAAGTCTTTTTGCGCAGCTTTGATCTTGTGAGTGTGCACGCGGCCAAAGACACTAGAAGGTCGGCGGTTTTTTAGCACGCAACCATCGTCCTTTTGCAACACAAGCAGTTTTCGTTTCGGAAAGAATTGAGGGTTTCGTGTTGTCTCTCCTGTTGAAAATCGGGTCAGGCAAGTTGTTCGACAAAACCCGAATGCCGCGTTGCATTCCCTAACAATCTGTAAGGAGTTAATGATGAGAAATAATGCTTTCAATCTCAGACGACCGTTTACCCTGTTGTTTGCCCTTCTAATTACCGTGATGAGCCTGGCGGTGGTCTCGGCCCAGGTCAACCAAACACCAAACGATCGCGATCTTGCCCTCCGCTCAGTTCCCAGCGGCGCAAAAATGAAGTTTCGTGGCGTGGTGATTGAACGAAACGGAGATTTGTTTACCGTTCGCGATCGCACGCGCGCGGACTACACTGTGATTGTCAACGACCGGACCAGTATTAAGACCCACGGCGGATTTCTTCGCAGCGGCAAGAAATACCCCGTCGATGATCTGCTGCGCGGCCTGATTGTTGAAGTCGAAGGGCGCGGAGATGCGCAGGGACAGTTGGTGGCGGACAAGATTCGTTTCGACGAGTCGGATATGCGCGCCGCGGTGACCTCTGACACTCGCGTCACACCCCTGGAAGAGAACCAGCGAAAAATTTCGGGCCAGATCGACGAGCTTCATGCAATTGCCGCTGATGCGCGACGCGAAGTCACCCAGGTTAATGAACGTGTCACCGCTTTGGATGACTACGATCTGCAGGCGACGGTTGCGGTAACATTTCGCGTTAACAGTGCGGTGCTCTCAGCCGAGGCCAAGCAACAACTCGACGAATTTGGCGTCAAGGCCGCGGCTGCCAAGGCATACATGATCGAGGTTTCAGGCCACACCGATTCAACCGGCAGCGAGGCGCGTAACTTCCGCTTGAGCCGTGATCGCGCCGATGCGGTAGTACAGTACCTCGCCGTGCATCACAAAATTCCTCTTCGCCGTTTCTCGACGCCGATGGGCTATGCCAAAGCGGAACCTGTCGCCGACAATCGGACGCCGTCGGGCCGCGCGCAAAATCGCCGCGTTGAGGTGAAAATGCTTCTGAACCGCGGTCTCAACCAGCAACCAAGAACAGAACCATAGTCAGCGTCTCCTAAATCAGCCTTAAAAACTTCAGGGGG
>DATENS010000281.1:0-20563 GCA_035274925.1 Pyrinomonadaceae bacterium
AAATAACTTTTAACCATGTGTGGCATCGCAGGCCTGCTCAATCTATCTCACACCCCCGTGGGAAACCTGGCGCGGAAGCTGGAAGTCATGAACGAACTGATCCGGCACCGCGGGCCCGACGGCGAGGGTTTCTGGCAGCACCCGGCGGGACATGCAGGCTTCGCGCATCGTCGCCTGGCGATTATTGATCTGACCACCGGCGACCAGCCGATGACCGACGAAGCGGGCAATTGGATTACCTACAACGGCGAGACCTATAACTACATCGAGCTGCGCGACGAATTAGGGCGCGACAGTTTTCACACCACGTCGGACACTGAAGTCATTCTCCGGGCCTATCGACAGTGGGGTCAGGACTGCGTCAACCACCTGCGGGGCATGTTCGCATTCGCGCTTTGGGACGAGGAGCGTGGCTCTCTGTTCTGCGCGCGCGATCGGTTCGGCATCAAACCGTTCTATTACACCATCGTCGGAGATACGTTCTATTTTGCTTCCGAGGTAAAGGCGCTATTGCCGTTCGTTGAGCACGTCGAGACCGATCTGGCCGCGCTCAAAGAATATCTGAGCTTTCAGTTCTGTCTGTCGGGCAAAACGCTCTTTAAGGGCATCTACGAACTTTTGCCGGGACACGTCCTGGAAATAAAGGGCGGCGCCGTCACGACGCGGCGTTACTGGGAGGTCTATTACCACCTCGACTTTGATCACACGGCGGCCTACTTCGAAGAGCGGCTGCGCTGGTTGCTGTCAGAATCGGTGCGGCTACACCTGCGCGCCGACGTCCCCGTCGGTGCCTACTTGAGCGGCGGGCTGGATTCGAGCATTGTCGCCTCGCTGGCGAGTGAGCAATCTCCCGGCGAGTTCATCGGGTTCACCGGCAAGTTTTCGTTTAGCGAAGAGTACGACGAGAGCCGCTATGCTCGCGCACTGGCTGAATCGCGTGGCTTCGAGCTGCAGGAAATAGACATCACCGCCGCGGATTTTATGGATCACATCCGCAAGGTGATCTACCACCTGGACTTTCCGGTGGCCGGCCCCGGTTCGTTTCCGCAATACATGGTCTCAGCGCTGGCCCGGCGGTCGCGTAAGGTTGTGCTCGGAGGCCAGGGCGGCGATGAAATTTTCGGTGGTTACACGCGCTACCTGATCGCCTACTTTGAGCAATGCATTAAGGCGGCTATCGAGGGCACAAGCCACAACGGCAACTTCGTCGTAACTTACGAGTCGATCATTCCCAACCTGACCGCACTCCAGAATTACAAGCCGCTCTTGCAGGAGTTCTGGCGCGAAGGTCTGTTCGAAGAGATGGATAAGCGCTACTTCCGTCTCATTAACCGCAGCCCGGAGTTGGGTGACGAAGTGCGTTGGGAGCTTCTGAACGGCCACTCGCCGCTCGAGTCACTGCGCGAGGTCTTCAACGGCAACAATGTCGGCAAGGAATCCTATTTCGATCTCATGACGCATTTCGACTTCAAAACGTTGCTGCCGGCGCTCCTGCAGGTCGAAGATCGCGTGAGCATGGCGCATGGTCTGGAATCGCGCGTACCTTTCCTCGACCACCCACTCATCGAGACAGTGGCGACCATCCCAGCCGACATTAAGTTCAGGGAAGGTACGATGAAGCGCGTACTCAAAGACGCCATGCGCGCGGTGGTGCCTGAAGTAATCCTGCAGCGCAAAGACAAGATGGGGTTTCCAACTCCCCTAAACGAGTGGATACGCGGCGAGGCACACGAATTCGTACGGGATACACTGTCGACCCAGCCGGCGCTAAACCGTGAGATCATCAACAATCGCAAGGTGGCCGAACGGCTGGACGAGGAACCAAAGTTCGGCCGCAAAATCTGGGGCCTGCTGTCGCTTGAATTGTGGCAGCAGGAGTTTCACGACAAGGGTCACAATTTCCGGCAAATGGTTGCCGGCCTTTAAGGTGGGAGAATGAAGATGCTAATAACCGGCGGCGCCGGATTCATCGGATCGCACTTATCCGACCGGCTGCTCGCGCGTGGCGACCAGGTTCTGGTCATAGATAACTACTCCACGGGACGGCGCGACAATCTAACGCCGCAAGACAATTTGACAGTTGTTGAGGGAACCATCGCTGACGAGTCGCTGGTCGGGCGGCTGTTCGAAGAGTTTCAACCTGAACTGGTCATCCACGCCGCAGCCTCGTACAAGGATCCGGAGGCTTGGGCCGAGGACGTGAGGACTAATGTGTTGGGCACGGCCCACATCGTCCGCGCGTCGCTCAGCGCGGGTGTGCGCCGCCTGATTTATTTTCAAACGGCACTTTGCTATGGCCTTCATCCACTGGAGCAGCCGATCACGCTTTCACACCCAATCCGGTCAGAGGGAAGCAGCTACGCGATCAGCAAGACGGCAGGCGAGCACTTCATTCAATTGAGCGGCCTCGAATTCATCTCGTTTCGCTTGGCGAATGCCTACGGGCCGCGCAACTTGAGCGGTCCGCTCCCGACCTTTTATCAACGACTGACGACCGGCAAGCCTTGCTTCGTCATGGACACACGCCGGGACTTTGTCTACATCGATGACCTCGTCGAAGTCGTTTTGAAAGCCATAGACGGCCAGGGCGAACGCGGTTTCTATCACGTCTCATCGGGCTCTGACTATTCAATCAAGGAACTGTTCGATGCGACGGTCGCCGCTCTCGGCATGAATCTCGAAAAGCCGGTTGAGGTGCGGCCGCGCAACCCTGACGACGCCTTTACGATCCTGCTCGACCCGTCCAAGACCAAACAGGACTTTGACTGGCAAGTCCGGACCCCGCTCGGCAAGGGCGTCGACGCTGCCATCCGTTACTACGGCGAGTACGGCATCACGCAGACCTTCACGCACCTCAAGCACAGCGACAACGCAGTAGCAAAGAAGGCGACCAACGACATCAAGGAGGCGGAGGCCCGGGCGTGAGTGAGCCACTGAAAGAATTCGCGGGCAAAAGAATTCTGGTCGTTGGGGGCGCGGGCTTCGTGGGCAGCAACCTGGTGAAAGCGTTGCTCGCGTCAGAGCCGCGCTCAGTACTCATCGTTGACAACCTGCTGTCCGCAGAGCGGGTAAACGTGCCGGAGTCGCCGCTGGTGACCTTTGTCGAAGGTTCGATTACTGACGATCGCGTGCTTGCGGGACTGAGTGAGGATGTGAACTACGTCTTCCATCTCGCCACTTATCACGGCAACCAAAGTTCAATCCATGATCCGCTCGCCGATCACGAGAACAACACTTTAACCACGCTGAAACTTTTTGAGAGGATCAAGGGCCTTCCCGGTCTGAAGAAGGTCGTCTACTCGTCGGCTGGCTGCACGGTTGCCGAGAAAACTTTTGATGAAGCGAGCGCGACGACTGAGGATGCGCCCGTGTCGCTTTACCTCGACAGCCCGTACCAGATCTCCAAGATAATCGGGGAGCTTTACTCGAACTACTATTTCAAGCAGCACGGACTTCCGGTGGTGAAGGCGCGTTTCCAGAATGTCTACGGGCCGGGTGAAGTACTCGGCGCCGGCCGCTGGCGCGGCACACCGGCGACCGTGTGGCGCAACGTCACCCCGACCTTCGTTTATCGCGCGATTAAGCGCCTGCCGTTGACGGTGGAAAACGGAGGCATCGCGACTCGCGACTTCATCTACGTCGAAGACATCGTGCGCGGGTTGATGCTGTGCGCAGCGACGGGCGAGCCAGGCGAAGTCTACAACCTCGCGAGCGGCGCCGAGCATTCGATCCTGGAGTTGGCCCAGCGCATCAACGAAATGACAAACAACGAGGCCGATGTCCAGTTGTTACCCAGACGGGCCTGGGACAATTCCGGCAAGCGTTTTGGCAGCACTGAAAAGGCCGAGAAGGAACTCGGCTTTACGACCCGAGTGAAATTCGAAGACGGCCTGCACAGGACCGTTGACTGGACGCGGCAAAACCTCGACCTGATCGACGCGTGCGTTCGAAAGCATCGGCCGCACATGCCTGAGCTTGCGGTCTGAAGATCGGTTGATCTTCAAAGTTCTATGTGCGGCATATTCGGCATCCATCGCAATCATGGCGAATCTCTGGACGTGGCGAAGGTCCTGCGTTCGACGACCGCACTGCGTCATCGCGGCCCTGACGATGAAGGCTACCTCCTGGTCAACACACGCTCATGCCGCACCGTGGCGTGCCGGGGCAAAGACACTGTTGCCGAGCTAGACTACCCAAGCGTCGAATCTGTTTCCGCAGACAACTTCGATCTCGCTTTCGGCTTCCGCCGCCTGTCGATCCTCGACACATCACCGGCCGGGCACCAGCCAATGGCCAGCCGTGACGGCAAGTACTGGCTAATCCTCAACGGTGAAGTCTACAACTACGTCGAGCTGCGCGAAGAGCTCTCAGGCCTCGGCCACGAGTTTCACACCAGGACCGACACTGAAGTAGTGCTGGCGGCTTACCGCGAGTGGGGTAAAGACTGCCTGGCGCGTTTCGTCGGCATGTGGGCCCTGGCGTTGTACGACGCGGACAAGCGGCAGTTGTTTCTCGCGCGCGATCCATTCGGCATCAAGCCGCTTTACTACACCAGCAACGATCGAGGATTCGTTTTCGCATCTGAGATCAAGGCGCTGGTCGCCTCAGGCGAAGTGGGACTTGACGTCAATCCACAGCGGCTCTACGACTATCTCGCCTCAGGGTTGACGGACCACACCGACGAGACCCTGTTCGCTAAGATCCGGCAGCTCCCGGCGGCACACAGCATGACGGTTCCGCTCGACTCGAGCGGTCAGCCGCAGCGCGAGCGTTACTGGGAAATAGACCTGGATCGCAAATTGGACCTGGCGTTTGACGACGCAGCCGGTCAACTGCGCAACCTGTTCCTGGACAACGTGAGGTTGCACCTGCGAAGCGATGTGCGGGTGGGGGCGGCGCTGTCGGGCGGGATAGATTCGTCCTCAATCGTCATGGGAATGCGCCGCGCTGATCCAGACCTTGCGCTGCACACAATCAGCTATGCCGCCGACGACCCGGCCGTGAGCGAGGAGAAGTGGGCTGACATAGTCGGCACGGCCGCGCATGCCGAGGTTTACAAGACGCGTCCGACGCCGTCCGAAATGGTCGCCGACCTCGACCGGCTGATCGAGTCGCAGGACGAACCCTTTGGGAGCACGAGTATTTACGCGCAATATCGCGTTTTTCAGCGCGCTCACGAAGCAGGAATCATCGTGATGCTTGACGGGCAAGGGGCCGACGAGATGCTTGCGGGATACCCCGGCTATCTTGTGCCGCGGCTCGCCTCGCTGCTGCGTCAGGGCCGATTGCTTCGCGCCAACAAACTCGCCGGCCACGCCGCCGGTTTACCTGCCGGCAGCCGGAAGAATTTGCTCGTCGGCGCGGGCGGAATGTTACTCCCCTCGGCGATTAGGCAAGGCAACGTCGTGTCTTCAGGCTTGCGCAACCTGGCCCGGCGGACGGGACTGCTGAACGGCTCATCAACGTTGACCGCTCTTAACAACGAATGGTTCGCGAGCCGCGGCGCGGTTCCCTGGCGTTACGCGAACGGGCATACCCGCGACCGGTTACAGAAGACTCTGCATAACACGCTCGTGCAAACCAGTCTGCCGATGCTGCTTCGTTACGAAGACCGCAACTCTATGGCGCATTCAATCGAAAGCCGCGTGCCTTTCCTCACCACCGCGATGGCCGAGTTCATCCTTGCGCTGCCGGAAGAGTATCTGATTGCGCCCGATGCCACTTCGAAATCAATATTTCGCCGCGCCATGCGAGGAATCGTTCCCGATGCCATCCTCGACAGGAAAGACAAGGTTGGATTCGCCACCCCCGAACGAAACTGGCTCGCCACATTACGGCCATGGGTCGACAACGTGTTTCAGAGTGAGGCGGCGGCGCACATGCCGGCTTTGAATCTACCGGCCATGAAGCAAGAGTGGGAACAGATCCGCGCCGGGCATAAGGCTTTCGACTTTAGAGTGTGGCGCTGGCTTAACACAATTCAATGGGTCCAGAATTTCCAGGTACGCTTTTAGGTCTCGCGAGATGCGGATTCTGATAGTGTCATACGCCTTCCCGCCCTTCAACAGCATCGGCGGCGTGCGCGTCGGCAAGACGGCGAAGTACCTGCTTAAGTTGGGACACGACGTGCGTGTGCTCACGGCGCAGAACCAGCCGTTCCATCCGACGCTTCCCGTCGAGTTGCCGGCCGAGCGTGTGCTTTACACCAAAAGCTTGAACCTGCGAAAACCGGCCGAAGTTGCGCTGCGGAAAAGCGCCAACGCCGAAGCAGAAAGCAGAATGCCGCGCGGGGGGCGCTTCAAGGCCTTGCTAAAGCGTGCGCTCGGGTTTCCCTTAAGGACTTTGGTGTATTTCCCGGATGCGAACGTTGGATGGCTGCCCTATGCCGTCTCAGCGGGTAGCAGTCTCCTGCAAGATTGGAAGGCCGACCTGATACTCGCCAGTTCTCCGCCGCCGACTTCGCTCTTAGTGGCGCACAAACTGGCTCGAAAGTTCAATGTCCCGTGGATTGCGGACATGCGCGACCTTTGGGTGGATCACCACTACTACAAACAACCACGCTGGCGGAGGGCGGCCGAAACGAAAATGGAGCGCCGAGTACTCTCTTCGGCGGCAGGTCTCGTGACAGTTTCAGAGCCTCTGGCCGAAACGTTGAGGGCCAAGTATGGAAAACCGACGGCGGTTGTTCTCAACGGCTTCGACATCACAGATTATCCGAGCGGTTCGGGCCTGGTTCGTAATAACGGCGTGGTCAAAATTTTATACACTGGCGCGACGTACCCGGGCGGTCAGGATCCCTCCGCGCTCTTCGAAGCCTTGCGCAGACTCGGACCCCTGGGCGACAAGGTGCGCGTGAAGTTTTACGGCTCGTTCTTGAATACGATCCGCGAAACGGCTGCCGCGCATGATGTAGCTCATGTGGTGGAAGTCAACGCTCCGATCCCTTACAAAGAGTCGCTGAAGGCGCAGACTGAGGCCGACATCTTGTTGTTACTTTTATGGACTGACCCAGCCCAACGCGGCGTCTATACCGGCAAACTCTTTGAGTACATCGGCGCTCGGCGTCCGGTGCTGGCCATCGGTGGCGCCGACTGTGTCGCGGCCGATCTTATTCGCGACCGCCATGCGGGCGTTATTCTGGACGACCCCGGCGAGATTAAACTTCAGCTGGAACGCTGGATTCAAATGAAAGACCAAACTGGCGGGATTCCCAGATTGCCTGACGAAAGCGTGGCCGGAATTTCGAGAGAGGAACAGGTCGCAGTCCTGGAAGATTTTCTGCGCACCACTCTGCGACATCATCAAACCAACCAGAACAGGTCAGCACCCGGCGAAGGCGCCCAAGTGTGACAGGGTCTTTGACTTCGTTCCGAGATTCACGGTAAAACGTGCGCGACCCGTCGGCTCAGGATTCACGATTTTGCAGCCGGTTTTAGGGGAGACCGATCTTACTTTCTGAGCGGGAGAACTTGATTGCCACAAAAGCGAGTCCTCATCACCGGCATTACCGGACAGGATGGAAGTTACCTGGCGGAGCACCTGCTTGCGCTCGGATACGAAGTTCACGGGTTGGTTCGGCGGGTTGCTCTCGAAGATCCGCAACGCAGGTTTAGTCGCATTGCTCACCTGCTCGACAATTTGACACTCCATCCGGCGAGCCTGGAGAGCTATCCCAGTATTTTTAGTGTGATGAGCCGTCATGAGTTTGACGAGTGTTACCACCTGGCCGCTCAATCGTTCGTCGCCGAAAGCTTTGCCGACGGCTTCTCGACGATGAACACCAATATTAACGGCACGCATTACATGCTGGCGGCGCTCCGCGAATTACAGCCGAAGTGCCGCTTCTATTTTGCCGGCTCTTCGGAAATGTTTGGCAAGGTCCGCGAGGTCCCGCAAACTGAGAGTACGCCCTTTCATCCACGTTCGCCGTACGGCATCAGCAAAGTAGCGGGTTTCGATCTGACGCGTAACTATCGCGAGGCCTACGACATGTTTTGTGTCAGTGGAATCCTTTTCAATCATGAAAGCCCGCGCCGCGGTTTCGAATTTGTGACCCGCAAGATCACCGCCGGCGTAGCGCGCATCAAGGACGGCCGGGAGAAGGAGCTGCGACTGGGTAACCTGGAAGCGCGACGCGATTGGGGCCATGCGAGGGATTACGTGCGCGCCATGCACTCGATGCTTCAACGCGACACGGCCGAAGACTTTGTGGTGGCCAGCGGCGAATCACACACTGTTCGCGAGTTTTGCGAGCTGGCATTCGGAGAAGCCGGCCTTGACTACCGCCAATATGTTGTTGAGGACGAAAAATTTTACCGGCCCGCAGAAGTGGAATCGCTGATCGGAGATTCTACAAAGGCGCGTACAGACCTGGGCTGGGCTCCGCAATACAGTTTTGTGGACCTCGTCAAAGATATGCTGCAAAACGATCTCGCGCTGCTGGCGAGTAAGGCAGCGGCGCCATCACCGTCTGCGAAGCACGCGACCTAATTCGAGGTACCGGGACCTGCGGCAGATCTGCATCCCATCTCAAACTCTATGCATTACCACTTAATCGGAATCTGCGGCACCGCTATGGCTTCACTTGCCGGCATGCTGCAGGCACGCGGGCACCGCGTGACCGGATCGGACGAGAACGTCTATCCGCCAATGTCGACCATGCTCGAGGGCCTCGGCATTCAAGTAATGCGCGGCTACGATGCTAAGAATCTGACGCCGGCTCCCGACTGCGTAGTGGTCGGCAACGCCATTCCGCGCGGGAACCCGGAAGTTGAAGAGACTCTCAATCGGCGGCTGCAATACCGTTCTTTGCCGGAAGTCCTTAAAGATGAATTCATTCGTGGCCGGCGGTCGCTGGTAGTCGCGGGAACACATGGGAAGACGAGCACGACCAGTTTGGCGGCCTGGGTTATGGATCAGGCCGGACTGAATCCTTCCTTTCTGGTGGGCGGCGTGGTGCAGAATTTCGGCGTCAGCTTCCGCGTCACAGACAGTGATTATTTCATCATCGAAGGTGATGAATATGACACTGCTTACTTCGACAAAGGCCCCAAGTTCATGCACTACCTGCCTGAACTCGCCATCGTAAACAACATCGAGTTCGATCATGCGGATATTTACAAAGATCTCGACGCGGTGAAGCTTGCTTTTCGCCGGTTGATGAATTTGGTTCCGGGAAATGGACGTTTGATCGTTGGCTGGGACAGCGAGCCGGTGCAGCAGGTGGTAGCTGCGATGGGGTCAAAACTTTTTACCCAAGTCGAGTCCTTTGGCACGGCCGCTGGCGCCCGATGGCAAGGCGTCGACATTGATTACTCCGGGGGAATGACGCGCTTTACCGTCCTCCGCGAGGGTGCAGAGTGGGCCAGGTTTCAAACTCCACTGATTGGCGAGTTCAATGTGCGCAACTGTCTGGCGGTGATCGTGGCCGCGGATGCGTGGGGAGTTGAGCGCGCCGCTATAGCTGACGCGCTCGTCACTTTCAAAAGCGTGCGCCGTCGTTGCGAAGTACGCGGAGAAGTAAACGGTGTCACCGTGATCGACGATTTCGCGCATCACCCCACGGCCGTGCGCGAGACTCTTGCTGCCTTGAGGACAAAATATGCCGGCCGCCGCCTGATCGCAGTCTTCGAGCCGCGCTCGCGCACATCCTGTCACGCGACGTTTCAGGATACTTACGTCGAAGCTTTTCGCCCTGCTGATTACGTGATCGTGGCTCGCGTGTACGACGCGCAACGCGCGGCAGAAATGGGAGGCGTGCTCGACATCTCGAAATTGATCGAGGATATTTCTGCCAGAGACAAACCTGCGTTCGCCATCACCGAGGTGGACGAAATTGTTAGCAGCCTCAGCGGCGAGCTTCGCTCAGGCGACGTTGTGGCGATTATGTCGAACGGCGGCTTTGGCGGGATTCATGAAAAGCTGCTGGAAGCGCTGGTTCAGCGGCTCATTTGACTTGGTCACTACACTTATACAGGTTATTGTCGCGCCAATTTCACGTTTCAATTCTGAAATGAATATCGCCCAATTACTCACATCATTGTTAACACTCCCTAAGGAAACGGAGTGGGTCGAATTCAAGCGCAACAACGATAATCCAGAAGAAATCGGAGAATACCTCTCTGCCTTAGCCAATTCCGCGGCCCTCCATGGGAAGGAAGGCGGATATTTGGTCTGGGGAGTAAGAGATGTCACTCACGAAGTATTAGGCACCTCTGTTAACCCGAGATTGCGAAAAATAGGAAATGAAGAATTAGAGAATTGGCTTGCTCATAATCTCTCGCCTAGAGTGGATTTTCGATTCCACGAGTTTGATTATTTAGGGAAGCGTCTTGTTCTTGTTCGAGTTCAGCCAGCCTTGGGTTCACCAGTCGCGTTCAAAGGAACCGAATGGATACGTGTAGGAAGCATCAAGAAGAAACTAAAGGAACATCCGGGTAAAGAAAAAGAGTTGTGGCTCGTGTTAGCACGACTTACTTTCGAAAAAGGCGTTGCTGCTAACGAGGTGACCGGTGATGACGTGCTCACGCATTTGGATTATCCAAAGTATTTTGAACTTTTGAATCAAAGTCTCCCGACCAATCGTTCTGGCATACTTGAGCGCATGTGCGTCGATCGTTTGATCATAACGCAGGGCTCAGATCTATTTGACATCACTAACCTCGGCGCGATCTTATTCGCCAAGCAGTTGTCTGAGTTCGATGTATTGGCCCGGAAGGCTTTTCGAGTTATTCGATATGAAGGGACAAACCGCGTCGAAACTGAACACGAAAAACTAGGCGTCAAGGGATACGCAGCTGGTTTCGAAGGCTTAGTCGCTTATGTGAATGATCACGTTCCGCGTAACGAAGTTCTCGGACAAGCACTTAGAAGGGAAGTGCGAATGTATCCCGAGCGCGCGATTCGTGAGTTGGTAGCAAACGCGATGATTCACCAGGATTTTAGCATCTCGGGAACTGGCCCCATGGTGGAGATTTTTGAAGACCGGATGGAGATTAGTAACCCGGGATTGCCACTGATAGACCCCTTGCGCTTCATAGACCACGCGCCACGATCCCGAAATGAGATTCTAGCCGATCTGATGCGCCGACTAGGCATCTGTGAAGAACGGGGAAGTGGATTTGATAAGGTCGTCTTTGAGACAGAAGTTTTCCAATTGCCTGCACCGGACATTTGGGTCGACTCGACGCATACTCGCGTCATACTCTTCGGCCATCAAAAGCTATCCGATATGGATCGTAAGGACAAGATACGAGCTTGCTACCAACACTGTGTTCTTTTATTCGTTTCCAATAAGCGAATGACAAACTCAACACTGCGGGAACGTTTCAAAATCCCCGAGGGAGACTATCCAATAGCCTCACGAATTATCCGAGATACAATTGATGCTAAGTTGGTAAAACCCGAAGACCCTGACAGCAAGTCGAAGAAGCATGCTAGATACGTACCATTTTGGGCCTAATTCTTATGTGCTGCTTATGTGCAAAATCGAGGGGATGCAAAGATTTAGGCAAACATATTTGTCGTCTAGTCAATGGTTTACGGCCGAAGCTCGTGTGTGCTTTATGTGCAGGTTGACGGGTTTTGGTGCCTTGGGGCCTAAAGGGCAAAATCACCAGCCCAAACTCGTTACTGCGCTCCCACAATGCGCCAGTTATTACTTGGCTGCGTGGGGACGGTTTTGTTCCGCTCGACCCAATCAATAATCAACTCGCGCACTTCTTCGCTGGATCGATAAATTACCGGCGCGTCCTTGTACATAGTGAAGCCCCCGCCGCCGTTCACGCGATAATTGTTAGTGACCACGCGGAGTTTTTGCGTGGGCGCCAGTGGCTGGCCTTTGAATTTCAGGTTTTGAATGCGCCGGCCCACGGGTTTGGTGAGATCGATATCGTAGGTCACACCTTCAGCCATATCGAAGTTATAACCGGGAATACGCGTATCGATCAGCTCGCTGAGACCTTTTCCCGGCTGATAGTCGCGAAAGTACTTCGTCGAGTGTTCCAGCGAATCCTTCACTTGCTGCCCGGTCAATTCCAATGTAACGAGCGTGTTTTCGTATTCGTAGAGCGCCGCAATGTCGCGCACGGTCACGGCGCCTTTGGGAATGCGCGCATCGGGATTGAAGCAGGCGGCCATGGAAACGTCGGCCTTGCCCGCTTCGAGCTGCACCCGGTGAATCAAGTCGATGATCGCCGTGTCACGAAATCGGCAGCCTTGTGAAGTCAGATCGTCAGATGACTGGCCAATCGTGCGCGCCAACCAATCCTGCGTTTCTTTGTGATAAGGCTCGCCGAGTTTGGCAATTTCCGGATCGATCACAGTTTTTTCCGTGACCGGAATCGTGCGCGCGGATTTCGCGATCACTTGCCAGCGGCCCGTCGGTTCGTTTTTTTCAAGATACAAGTCGACGCGCGCGAGATGACTGGCCCAGCGGTTCGCCTGACTAAACAACACACCATTAACCACTAGCGAAGGCACCTCGCGATGTGTGTGCCCCATCACAATCACATCCACGCCCGGAACGTTGCGGGCAATGGCGAGCGCCGCGTTTTCATTCGGCACTTGTGAAGGATTCGGCGTCCCCGTGCGAAGATCTTCTTCGATTCCCATGTGCATCGGAATCACGACCAGATCGACTTTCCCAACCTCACGAAGCACCTTTACCCACTTCTGTGCTTCACTGACAGTTTCGCGGAATTCGAGGCCCTCGTAGTTCGGCTTGTTCTCCCAATTCGGAACGCCGGGCGTCGTCAAGCCAAGGATTCCAACGCGCACGCCCTGAACTTCCTTGATGAGATATGGCTTGTGGTAATTAGACGGATCGCCTTTGACCTGCGTCTCATAGGTGTTGGCTGAGAGCCACGGAAACTTCGCTTCGCTGCGAGCCTTCTCGACCACTTTCAAACCAAAGTTGTATTCATGATTGCCGACCGCCATAGCGTCATAACCCAACGAGTTCATGGCCAGCATCATCGGATCGGGCGGCGTGTTGTTGCGGCGATTGTGCAGGTACTCGAGCGGCGTGCCCTGAATCGTGTCGCCGGAATCAACCAGCAGCAGGTCGGGATTGTTCTTGCGGGCTTCCCGGATCAGCGTTCCGACTTTGGCGATGCCTACGTTGTCATACTTGTTCGTGTAGTAGTCGATGGGAAAGATCCGGCCGTGCATGTCCGTCGTGCTCAAAATGACGATGTGAGCGCGTTGTGGTGCGGCGCCGGAGCGATGCGGCTGGTAAGCCGCGAGTGCGAGCGACACGCAAGCGAATGCGGCAACGAGGAGTTTCTTTCGGTGTTTCATGATCGAATCTGAAAGCCGTTGGAACGGCTAATACCAAGATCACACTGTCGCGGGCCACCTCGCTAAAGCGAGGTGCTAATGAGAGTGGACTTCACGGCTGGCCATCAGCACAACGCGCGGCGCCGGTGGCTCCTGATTGTGCCGAATACACTGTGGCTGCCGTGTGGCCGCGAATACAACTGGCATAGACCAGCGGAAAACGCTCGCGCACCTGTCTCATCTTGTCCTGGTTTTCGAAATAGGTCCGGCCTCTCTGCAAGACAAAAAATACCTCCCCACGATCGGGAACGGTAAAGTCCGAGTCGGATAGGACGCGCGCCTGCAGATCATTCCGGCCAAACTTTTCCAGGTAATATCGCACCACACCCGGAGTTTCGCTCACGATGGTCGCCCCGGCAGGCGCCTGGGCGCACACAAAACGAATCGCATCGTTCTGGCCATCGTCATAGAATTCATCGTGAGGAAAAAAGTAAGCAGTGTAACGATGCCCGATCACGTTGGTGTAAAGCGCGTAGTGCGGCGCGCTTGCATACGCAGTCAGTGCCGGCCAGAACACGGTCGCAAACAATACCGCAGTAGTGGCCACCCAGCTCACCACCCCTTTCGCATTCCATCTTTGAAATGCCTTTGCCGCCCAGCGAATCAAAAACACGGCGCCGACAGCCGCACCCATGTAAATGAAAGGCATCAGTGAAAGCAGATAACGAGGCCATTTCGCGCCCATCAATGAATACGGAACGATCCAGAAGAAAAGCATGAACACGACGAATCCAGGTCCCGGACTTCGCCAGCGCCGCAGACTCGCCACCAGTCCCACCATAAAAGTCACGAGCACGGTCAGCGGTACCTTGATGGCAAGAAAGAGGAGATAGAAATAGAGGGGCGTGGCCCAGAAAGGAGACCGCGAAATTGTGTTCTTGTACAGATTGTCGCCCATCAGGTAACCGGTATGGGTCAACAATTTTTCCCCGGAGTACTCGTTCAAATAGCTCCAAACCTTTGGCGAAAGGACCGCCAGGTTTGCCACGAGAAAAGCGGCGCCCATTAACAGAAAGAAGCTGAGCGGCGTTTTCCAGCGTTGCTCTCCGGGCCGGCGCTCTCGCATGCGGTAATTGTGGTGATAAAGCATGTTGAGGCCCATGTAGTGCGGAAAGTACTTTGACGCCATCATCAAACCAAAACTTACCCCACTCAGATTTGTCAGCCGCCTCACCAGCGTCGTCTTGTTGCCATCGGTCCGCTTCGCTTCGATGAAGAGATAGAAGGCGAACAACATGAAGAAGACCATGAGCGTGTCTTCTTTGCCGATGCGATTGTAGGTAATAGCGTTCACCCCGAACGACCACATCGCCGCCGCCCATAGGCCGGTGATCCGATCGAACAAGGCAGCTGTCAAAAGAAAAAGCGGGATGGCCGTTAAGGCGCCGAAGAGCGTGTTCGGAAATCGCAGCGCCGCTTCCTCTCCAATTGTCTGGCCGGTTAGCGAGGTCCATAAGCGCGCGCCGCGTAACGACAGGTCGATGAGAATCTTCATCAACATCGGGTGCTCGGCATTGGCGGTAAAATCGCCGCGATCATAGGCGCGCGCCGCCTCGACCTTATTGATTTCGTCTTCGGCAAATCCGATCGCGCCGATTCCCTTAAGACGCAATCCCGCGCCCATCACAATCATCAGCGCGAGCGCGGCCACCGCCGCTTTCTGCCACGAGATCACAAACCCGCCGGCGCGAATTGAAGGCATCGCGTGCGGTTTGGCCGAAGCTAAAGCTTCAGTGTTAGCAGAATTGAAACCAGCTACTGACATCTCAAATTAGTCTTAACCCGATTCGCTTGCCGGCAAATTCGCTGCGGCTTTGAGGGTCGCTTGTTCGGCAACCGCCGCTTCCGCATCACGGGCGACTGCCCGCAGTGAAAGTCCGCGCTGCAAGAGCAATATCATACCTGTTGCCGCCCAAAAGACATCACGGCCCTTGCGAATGATCGCCAATGTTACTCCCGTCGTCATGGTAAATTGCAAAACCTTCGATACCCGGCCGGTACCGGCCTCGTCCACGCCCATGCGCAACGGAATAAATTTGAAGGCCACAGTAATCACACGATTCACGGACTCGAGAATGAAAGCTGTAAGCAAAGTAGGCGGCTGATCGGGACTAATAAAGCTCAGAGTCACATAAATCTCGGCCGCGCCGGCCAGGTGGAAACACGCTTCCAGCATAAGAATGGGAAAAAACCGAGCTGAGTTGCGCTGATAAAATCCGTAAATCCGCTCTTCCAGTGTCCGGCCCTTCTCTACCCACTTGGCATTGAGGCCGCGACGGTTAAGAAATCCGGCCGTACCGCTGATGAACTTCAGCCGCTTTGCGATCAGCAGCGCCCCCACTGAAACTACCACTGCAATTACTACCAGCGTGATGATGCTTATCAGCCTGAGGCCCTTTGGCAGAGGGAAGCTTAAGAGCAAGGCCACCATGCCGGAACAGATGAACAGCGAAACCGATAGCGCGTAAAAAATGTTTTCAATGGCGAGGGCCGAAAAGCCGGCCATCAGAGGTACGCGATCCCGGATCAGCGCCGGCTTGGCCGGCTCGGAAACCAGAAAGCCGGCAAACGGAAGAATATTGCCGATGGCGTCGCCCATGACTCGGGCGCGAAAAGCATCGCGAAAGCGCAGCCGGTAGGGCGCTTCCATGCAAAGCGTCCAGGCATAGGAGCGCGCGATTTGCCGGATTGACGAGATCGCAATTACCAGCACAAACCCGGCGCCCAGCCGGCTGATTCCTTCCAGAATCTGACCCACGCCCGCTTTTCTGACGAAGTACCCGAACAACGCCAGCCCCAAAAGAAGCGAAATCACTCCGAATGGAGTGAGGCCTTTTCGTCTTGAGCTCTTGGCCGGGCTTTTAGTCATGATTTTGGATCGATACACAACTTAAACTATCGCGCTTGCGATGTCCAAAAGGACAAAGTGCGTGCCTGACGGTTACTTTGCACTCTCGAATGTAATTGCCCGCGGGCCGCGAACTGAGCGCCGGATAAATCTGACATTTGCAGCCCGGACTCAGGGCCTGGCCTTTGGAATACGGCGTTTGGAACTCCGGGCCGCAAGGTCCCGGGCCACTGTCTTTTTGCGTTTTATGCGAACCGTTTATTATCATGTCGATTCAAAGAAAGTCATCCACATTTTCCGCGGCCATTAAATATGACTCAAACCCAGACTGCCATCGAGGAATCGCTTGTGCGTCCGTTGACGACGCTTTCAGAAGACGAACAGATGTTTCGTGACAGTGTGCGCGAATTTGCCGAAGGCGAGATTCGCAAGCGCGTCGAGATCATGGACGAGCAGGGATATCTCGATCCCGAACTGACGAAGCAGTGTTTCGAGCTCGGCTTGATGGGCATCGAGACACCGGAAGAATTTGGCGGGGCGGGCGGCTCGTTCTTTCAGGCGATCCTGGCGGTGGAAGAACTCTCGCGTGTCGATGCCTCAGTCGGCGTGTTCGTCGATGTGCAGAACACGCTCGTCAACAACGCGGTGATTCGCTGGGCCACTGCCGATCAAAAGAAAAAGTATCTGACGCAGTTGGCCGGTGAAAAAGTCGGCGCCTACGCCCTCAGCGAAGCGGGTTCGGGTTCGGACGCTTTCGCCATGCAAACGCGTGCGGTGGATGCCGGTGACCATTTTGTCCTGAATGGACGCAAGCTCTGGATAACCAACGGCAAGGAAGCGGAAATCTTTGTGCTCTTCGCCAATGCAAATCCGGAAGCGGGCTATCGCGGCATTACCGCCTTCATCGTGGAGAAATCGATGGAGGGTTTTTCCGTCGGCAAGAAAGAAAACAAGCTCGGCATCCGCGCCTCTTCAACGACCGAATTGATTCTGGAAGATTGCAAAGTCCCGAAAGAGAACGTGCTGGGCGAAGTCGGCAAGGGATATAAGACGTCGATCGAAACTTTGAATGAAGGCCGCATCGGCATTGGCGCGCAGATGATCGGCCTGGCGCGCGGCGCGTTGGAGAGCGCATTGGCTTACACGACCGAGCGGCATCAGTTTGGCAAGAGCATCAACGAATTCCAGGGGGTCCAGTTTCAACTTGCCGAGATGGCCACTGACCTGGAAGCGGCGCGGTTGATGGTTTACAACGCGGCGCGCATGAAAGACGCGGGCCAGACTTTTGTTAAAGAAGCCGCGATGGCCAAACTTTACTCGTCACGCGCCGCCGAACGCATCACCTCAAAGGCGATCGAGCTTTACGGCGGTTACGGCTACGTCAAGGATTATCCGGTCGAGAAGTACTGGCGCGATTCGAAGATTGGCGCGATTTACGAAGGCACTTCGAATATGCAGTTGCAGACAATCGCCAAGCTGATTATCAAGAGTTGATTCATTGAACCACTGAGTAAATGAACAATGGGCCAATCCCGTATCGAAATCTTTGAGCAAATGCTGGTCACCGACCCGGCGAACACGATGGTGCTGTTCGGACTGGCCAAGGAATACGAGAAGGCCGGCGACGAAGCAAAGCTGATCGAAACGCTGGAAAAATACCTCGCCGCGGCCGACGACGAGGGTAACGCGTATGGCATGCTCGCAGGTGCTTACGAGAGAACCCAACAAACGGACAAGGCGCGTGAGGCATATGAGCGCGGCGTGAAAGTCTCAATGGCTCACGGTCACCCGGGCATGGCCGAAGAATACCGGCAGATTCTAGACAGCGATTATCGCAAGACAGACGCGCTCAAACCCTTATGAAGGGCCCAAGCCCGAACCGTAAGAAGGGCTCGCAATCAATAACATGAGCGACACCAAAGTTCTCAGACTGGTTAAAAAATCCGAAGGCGGCCTTCCCGAAAAGGCCTTCACCGCCCAGGCTGTCGCCAGGGCCGAGCCGAAACCTGCGCCCGCACCGGTAATCAAACCCGCGCCACAGCCGCGTCCGGCTAAACCAGGAAAACAACGTGAACGCGAACGCGAGACGCCAAAGCTCAGCCGCGAACAGATGCTGCAAATCTTTGGCACGATGTACCGATCGCGGCGGCTGGATGACAAAGAGATCCAGTTGAAGGGCCAGAACCGCATCTTCTTTCAAATCAGCGGCGCCGGCCACGAAGCAATCCTGGTGGCCGCGGGCATGTGCCTTAAGCCCGGTCACGACTGGTTCTATCCGTACTATCGCGATCGTGCCCTCTGTTTGCAGTTAGGGATGACGCCGCTCGAGATGCTTTTAGAGGCCGTCGGCGCCGAAGCCGATCCCAACTCGCATGGACGGCAGATGCCCTCGCACTGGGGCCACAGCAAACTCAATATTGTTTCGCAGTCATCGCCCACGGGCACGCAGCTCTTGCAGGCCGTCGGGTGCGCGGAAGCCGGTTATCGCGTAAAGCTGATTAAAGAACTGAAGAAGCGCATCAAAAAATTTCACAACGACGAGGTGGTCTACGTCTCTCTCGGCGACGGGACGACCAGTGAAGGTGAATTCTGGGAAGCGCTCAACACCGCGTGCAACCTGAAACTGCCGGTGGTCTTTCTGGTTGAAGACAATGGCTATGCAATCAGTGTCCCCGTCGAAGTGCAAACCGCCGGCGGCGACATCACGAAACTGGTTTCGGGTTTTCCCAATCTTTACCGGCAACGATGCGACGGAACAGATCCGATTGAGTCGCTAATGGTGATGCGTCGCGCGGTCGAGAACTGCCGCCGAAATCGCGGGCCGTCATTTGTGCACGCGAAGGTAATCCGGCCTTACTCGCATTCGCTGTCGGACGACGAAAAACTCTACCGCGCCGATGAAGAACGCACTTCCGACGCTGAACGGGATCCGATTAAGCGTTTTGGCGCGCGCCTGGTTGATGAAGGCGTCATCGATCAGGACGGTCTGCAGAAACTAAAAGATGAAATCGATCAGGAAGTGACCGAGGCGGCCGACGCGGCGCTCGCCAGTCCGCAGCCGGCGCCGGACACCGCCACCACTTTCGTCTACTCTCCGGACGTCGATCCAACTTCAAAAGATTTCGACACCGAAGACAAGGTCGAGCTGAGCGGTAACCCCGGCACGATGGTCGACCTGATCAATCGCTGCCTGCACACCGAGATGAAACGCGATCCGCGCGTGATCGTGTTTGGTGAAGACGTGGCTGATTGTTCGCGCGAAAGCTCGCTGGACAAGGTAAAAGGGAAAGGCGGCGTTTTCAAAGTCACCGCCAATCTGCAACGCGAGTTCGGCAGCGCTCGCGCCTTCAACTCGCCTTTGGCTGAGGCCAATATCGTCGGCCGCGCGGTCGGACTTGCTACACGGGGTATGAAGCCCGTTGTCGAGATTCAATTCTTTGACTACATCTGGCCGGCGATGCACCAGATCCGAAACGAACTGGCGCTGATGCGCTGGCGCTCTGGAAATGAATTCTCGTCACCCCTGGTGATGCGGGTTCCGGTGGGCGGATATCTCAAAGGCGGCGCCGTCTATCACTCGCAGTCAGGCGTTTCGACTTTCACTCAGATTCCCGGATTGCGCGTGGTTTATCCTTCAAATGCTCTGGATGCAAACGGACTGTTGCGCACGTCGATTCGCTGTGACGATCCGGTGCTGTTTCTCGAACACAAACATCTTTATCGCCAGGCCTACAACAAATCCCAGTATCCCGGCGACGAGTTCATGATTCCGTTCGGCAAAGCCAGGACAGTCCGCGAGGGCACGGATCTTTCGATCATCACGTATGGCGCCCTGGTCCAGCGGTCGGTGGTTGCGGCGAAGGAAGCCGAAAAACAAGGCATCAGCGTCGAAATTGTCGACCTTCGCAGCTTGAGCCCGTACGACTGGAACGCGATTGCGGAATCAGTGAAGAAGACTTCGCGCGTGATCGTGGCTCATGAAGACTCGATATCCTGGGGTTACGGCGCCGAGATCGCAGCGCGCATTTCCAACGAACTCTTCGAATATCTCGATGCTCCCGTGCGTCGCGTAGGCGCGCTCGACACCTTCGTCGGCTACGCGCCGCAACTGGAAGACGCCATTCTGCCGCAGAGCGCGGATGTGTTGGCGGCGATTAACGAGCTTAGGTCTTACTAATAATCCGCGTAGAAGTTTTGACGACGTTACTAATCTGAATCGGTCAATCCGCACTATTGACATACCCGGGCTTGTGGTACACTGCGCGCCCGGTTTCATGTAATCCGGTCTAGTGTCGCTTCGCCTCGAGTGACCCCACCGAAGTCTCGTCGCGAACCAAGCTGGATCACGCTTTTTGGTTATCAAACTAAACCGAATAG
>DATENS010000282.1:0-11277 GCA_035274925.1 Pyrinomonadaceae bacterium
AACGGCGAAAATAAATCACTATTTGGCGGCAAAGGCGCCGGTCTCTGCGAGATGACGCGCGCGGGATTGCCGGTGCCCCCAGGCCTGATTGTCACGACTGAAGCCTGCAACGCGTACTACGACAACAACAAACAGTTCCCGGAAGGCATGTGGGAACAGGTTGTCGAAGCGCTCCACGAGATCGAAAAGAAAGTCGGCAAGGGATTTGGTGACGCGAACAATCCGCTGCTCGTGTCGGTGCGCTCGGGCGCGGCGTTCTCGATGCCGGGAATGATGGACACGGTCCTGAATCTCGGGTTGAACGAAGAAACGGTCCAGGGGTTGGCCGAGCAAACCGGAGATTTACGTTTCGCGCTGGATGCTTATCGCCGCTTCGCTTCGCTCTTTGGTGAAATTGTTCTCGATGTAGCGCACGAAAAGTTCGAGCGCGTGATGGATCGCTTCAAAGCTCAAACCAAAGGCGGGCGCGACACGGATCTGAAACCGAAAGAGCTGCGCGGGATTATCGCGGCGGAAAAAGAAATTATTCTCGCCGAAGCACACGCGATTCCCGATGATCCGTACGAACAACTTCGATTCGCAATCGCCGCGGTCTTCAATTCATGGATGGGGCGCCGCGCGGTTGACTATCGCCGCATCAATCGCATTCCCGACGATCTCGGCACCGCGGTCAATGTGCAGGCGATGGTGTTTGGCAACATGGGCGCGAACAGCGGCACCGGCGTCGCGTTCACGCGCAATCCTTCGACCGGCAAGAAAGAGCTGTACGGCGAATATCTTCTCAACGCGCAGGGCGAGGACGTGGTCGCCGGCACGCGCACGCCGAATCCGATCAGCCAGTTGAAGAAAGAATTGCCAAAGGTCTACCAGGAATTCAACTCAATCACGCAGTTGCTGGAAAAGCATTATCGCGACATGCAGGACTGTGAGTTCACGATCGAGCGCGGCAAGCTTTGGATGTTGCAAACACGTACCGGTAAACGCACCGGCGCGGCCGCGGTGCGTATTGCCGTGGACATGGCGAACGAGAAACTGATCAACCGGGCGACTGCGGTAGGCCGCGTGACGGCTGAACAACTCGATCAACTCTTGCATCCGACAGTCGATCCGAAAACCACGGCGCGGGTGCTGGCGACGGGGTTGCCGGCGAGTCCGGGCGCGGCCCAGGGCAAAGTCATCTTCAGTCCGGATGAAGCTGAAGAGATGGCGAAGGAGGGCGAGAAAGTTGTGCTGGTGCGGTTGGAAACCAGTCCGGACGATTTCCACGGCATGGTCGCGGCCCAGGCCATCGTGACCGCACGCGGCGGAATGACCAGTCACGCGGCGGTTGTCGCGCGCGGCATGGGCAAAACCTGCGTGAGCGGCGCTTCGGATTTGGAGGTTGATTACAGCCAACAACAATTCAGCGTCAACGGCGAGGTAATCACCAAAGGTGAGTGGATCACGGTAGACGGCTCCAGCGGCCGAGTGTTTCTCGGCAAAGTTCCTACCGTGCAGCCATCGCTCGGCCCTGACTTCTATGAATTGATGAAGTGGGCGGATGGATTTCGAAAGTTGACCGTGCGCACCAATGCCGACACGCCCCACGATGCGCGGGTGGCGCGCGGCATGGGCGCTGAAGGCATCGGCCTCTGTCGCACGGAACACATGTTCTTTGGCGACAAACGGCTCGCATCTATGCGCGAAATGATTCTGGCTGATGGCGTCGGCGCGCGCGAGAAAGCTTTAGAGCAACTGCTGCCCTTACAGCGCGGCGACTTTGTCGGCATCTTTCGCGAGATGGCCGGTTTTCCCGTCACGATTCGCCTGCTGGATCCGCCGCTTCACGAGTTTCTGCCGAACGTCGATGAGTTGCTGGGTGAACTCGCCGAATTGAAGATGGCCCTGCAGCAGGCAAAGACACTTTCGGACATGGATCATCTCCTCGACGAGATTGACGAGAAGCGGAAGTTGCTTCATCACGTCAATCGTATTCGCGAGTCGAACCCGATGCTTGGTTTTCGCGGCTGCCGTTTGGGCCTGCTGTTCCCCGAGGTCACCCGCATGCAGTGCCGCGCGATCTTTGAAGCGGCCATTCAGGTAAAAGGCGAGCGCAAGCAGGTAACGCTGGAGATCATGGTGCCGCTCGTTTCGATCAGCGAAGAGTTGGCCCAACAAAAAGAACTGATCGACGAAGTAGCGCGCCAGGTGATGGGCGAGCACGGCATGAAACTCGAGTACGAGATCGGAACCATGATTGAATTGCCGCGCGCCGCTTTGACTGCGGACAAGATTGCCGAGCATGCGGCGTTCTTCTCGTTCGGCACAAACGATCTCACTCAGACGACTTTTGGGCTCAGCCGCGATGACTCGGGCCGCTTTTTGCCTGCTTATGTCGATCGCAAGATCCTTTCCGACGATCCATTCCAGGTGCTCGACCGCGAAGGTGTAGGCGAACTGGTGCGTATCGGCGCAGAGCGCGGCCGCAGTGTGAAGCCCGATCTGAAAGTGGGCATTTGCGGCGAGCATGGCGGCGACCCGAGTTCAATTTCGTTCTGTCAGGAAATTGGATTGAATTACGTGAGCTGCTCGCCTTACCGCGTGCCGGTGGCGCGTCTCGCCGCGGCGCATGCGGCGCTGGCGGCCAAGGCCAAAGCCGCGGAAGAAGAAGCGGCAGCAAGACA
The DNA here is from genome assembly GCA_035274925.1 of Pyrinomonadaceae bacterium. Classification (GTDB taxonomy): domain Bacteria; phylum Acidobacteriota; class Blastocatellia; order Pyrinomonadales; family Pyrinomonadaceae; genus UBA11740. The sequence goes on from DATENS010000282.1 coordinate 2,664, forward strand.
GGCCGCGTGAAAAGGCTCGAATCGGTTGGCTTCAAAGGTATGGTTGTCGTGAGGGTCATCAATGCCAGTCATATCAATGTTTTATGGCGTAGTAGTGCTGATGTATTACTTCGACAACAGGAAGCACCACCAACCGCATATTCACGTGCGGTATGCCGAGGAAGAAGCCGTGATTTCAATTCCCGACGGCGATGTTATTGAAGGCGCGCTCCGCGCTGCTAAGCTTAGGTGGATCGAAATTCATCGTGACGAACTAATGGCAGATTGGACCCTTGCAATCAATGGGCAGCAACTGTTCAAAATCGAGCCTTTGAAATGAAGTGTGAGCAATATGAACAAGATAACGGCGGTTACACCCAACGATGATTTTTCTCTCGACCTGCAATTCAACGATGGGAGTGTGAAGAGATTCGATGTGAGACCTTACCTCGATTACGAAGTCTTTAAGGAGCTGAAGGACTTAAGTTATTTCAAACAGGTAAGAATCGCCTTCGGAACGATCCAATGGCCGCATGAACAAGACATTAGCCCGGAAACGCTATACATCGAGGCCGTTCCGCTCTCAGGAAATGGCGATAGAGATGCGTAAGGAATTGAAACTCAACGATTGGGGCCAACCTGAGTACAAACGCTCTGATCAGATTCTGGTAACAAGCGCTCTGGTTCTATCCTTGGCCCTTTTCATTACAACTTGGTCATTCATTCAAACCCCTTCCGCCCAAAGCCAGACAAACCCACCAAGACCTCCTGAAACAGTTTATCTCCTCAAACCCGCACGCATCTTCGACGGTGAATCGTCGCATGACGGCTGGGTCGTTTTAGTGCGTGGAGAAAAGATCGAAGCGGTCGGGCCCGCTAATCAAGTCAAGGCGCCCGCCGGCGCCAAGGTGATTGAACTCCCCGGCATGACTCTGATGCCCGGATTGATCGACGCTCATTCGCATATCCTGCTTCATCCCTACAGCGAAACTATCTGGAACGATCAGGTCGCGAAAGAGGCTCAGAGTCTAAGAGTTGCGCGTGCTACCAATCATTTGCGCAACACGCTTCAGGCAGGTTTCACCACGCTTCGGGATCTGGGCACGGAAGGCGCGGGCTACGCCGACGTCGGTTTGAAACAAGCGGTGGAGCAGGGAATTATTCCCGGGCCGCGTTTGCAGATCGCCACGCGCGCGATTGTCGCCACCGGGAGCTACGGGCCGAAGGGTTATGCCTCGGAATGGAACGTACCGCAGGGCGCCGAAGAAGCCGACATCGACAGTTTGACGCGCGTCGTGCGTGAACAGATTGGCAAAGGCGCTGACTGGATTAAGGTCTATGCAGACTATCGGTGGGGCGCAGGCGGAGTAGCGCACGCGACGTTCACTGTCGAGGAGTTGAAGCTGGCCGTTGAAGTGGCCAAGAGCGCCGGCATTCCCGTCTCAGCGCATGCGGCCACTGCCGAGGGCATGCGTCGCGCAACTCTGGCCGGGGTCGAAACCATCGAGCACGGTGACGGCGGCACGCCGGAAGTATTTCGTTTGATGAGAGATCGCGGCGTGGCGCTCTGTCCCACTCTCTCAGTAGCCAGCGGCGCCAACATCGAGAAGAAAAAGGCCGCTTTCAAACAAGCGCTCGCCGCCGGCGTGACGATCGCGAGCGGTAGCGACGTCGGCGTATTCGCACATGGCGACAACGCCCGCGAAATCGAGACCATGGTCTCGTGGGGCATGCCGATAATCGACGCACTGCGCTCAGCCACCTCGATCGATGCACGCGTACTTCACCTTGAAGATAAGATCGGCCGCGTCAATCCAGGACTCCTTGCCGATTTGATTGCCGTTGAAGGCGATCCCACTAAAGACATCTCAGCCCTGCGACGCGTGCGGTTTGTGATGAAGGGTGGAACGGTTTATCCGCAACCATGACACTTGAACCATTTCCTTGCCGCGATGCGAAGCAATTCCTTGCCGGAAGTTCATAAGAATGCGAGCATTTTCAGCTGTAAGCGTCTCGCCACATTCTGAATTTGGAAGCTTTACATTGCCGGAAGTGCAAATTGGAAGATAAGCCTTGCCGGAAGTTCACCTAAGCGGACTTGATTTCCGTGGAGGACATCCCACAAGCGACGAATGGGTTTTGCGATAAAAAGGTGGTGCGGTCTTCAAACAACAATGAGTCTTGAGGTGAGAATCACTTTCGGGGGAATCCGAACGCGGTGAGCTTCATTCGGATGTCATCAAGAACAAAAGGGTCTTCAATAGTCGGGGGAATTACAAACTCGGCGCCGTCCGCGAGCTTCTTGATGGTGCCTCGCACGATTTTCCCTGAGCGGGTCTTGGGTAGCTGGTTGACGATCAAGGCCAGTTTGAAAGAAGCCACGGGTCCGATTTTTTCCCGCACTGACTGCACCAACTGCGCAGGGATGTCATTGCCGCGCGCCTCTGACCCTTTCTTCAGAACCACCAAGGCCAAAGGGATTTCTCCTTTCAGCTCATCTGCAACTCCGATCACGGCGCATTCAGCAACATCCGGATGCGTTGCGAGAACTTCCTCGATCCCACCCGTCGAGAGACGATGGCCCGCGACATTGATGATGTCGTCAGTGCGGCCCATGATCCAGACATAGCCATCGTCGTCTATGCAGCCAGAGTCGCCGGTTCGGTAATAGCCGGGATAGGGCTCCAGGTAGGATTCACGATAACCCTCGTCGTTGTTCCAAAGTGTCAACAGGCAGCCGGGTGGTAACGGGAGCCGGATGGCCACATTTCCATTTAGTCCGTGAGAAGCCGGGACACCATGATCGTCGAGAATTCTCACATCGTAGCCAGGCATTGGCTTGCCACATGATCCGGCTTTGACCGGAAACATTTTCGGCATGGCGAGATTGGCGCCGATCGGCCAACCGGTTTCGGTTTGCCACCAATTGTCGATCACAGGAACATTCAAGTTGCTGCCAGCCCATGCCAGCGTGTCCGGATCGCAGCGCTCGCCCGCTAAGAAAAGAGTCCGGAAATGGCTTAAGTCATACCCTTGAAGGCTCTCCGCAGAAGGATCTTCTCTCTTGATGGCACGAATTGCGGTTGGGGCAGTAAACATGACTCGGACCTTGTATTGAGAGACTACGCGCCAAAAAGCAGCAGCGTCCGGCGTGCCGACGGGCTTGCCTTCATACAGCACAGTCGTGTTTCCATGAAACAGGGGGCCGTATACGATGTAAGAGTGCCCGACGGCCCAACCTAAGTCCGAAGCTGCCCAGAACACCTCACCCGGCGCGACTCCATACACGTTTTGCATCGACCATTTCAAAGCCACCAGATGACCAGCATTGTCGCGGACAACACCCTTCGGAATGCCGGTGGTCCCGGATGTGTAGAGGATGTAGAGCGGATCCGACGCCATGACTGGGACACAGTCAACCGGTCGGGCGTTCATCATCAATTCAGACCAGTCGTTATCACGGTTTGCGACCATCGTGGCCGGTTGCTGTGGTCTCTGCAGAATGATGCATTCGGATGGTTTCCAGGATGACATTTCGATTGCCCTGTCGAGTAGAGGTTTGTACGGGACGATGCGAGTGATCTCGATTCCGCACGAAGCGGAAACGATCACTTTTGGGCGGGCATCCTCGATTCGCTTACTGAGTTCGGCAGCGGAAAAACCACCAAAGACCACGCTGTGAATGGCGCCCAAGCGTGCCGCAGCCAACATGGCAACGACGGCTTCCGGGACCATCGGCATGTAAATAATGATCCGATCGTGCTTACTAACTCCCCGAGCCTCGAGGACTCCGGCGAACCGCGCCACTTCGTCCAGCAGGGCGCGATAAGTAAAACTCGTCGTGGTCCGGGTTACCGGACTGTCGTAAATCAAGGCGAGTTGATCGCCACGGCCTTCGGCCACATGAACGTCCAGCGCGTTGTAGCAAGTATTGAGTACGGCTCCGTGGAACCACTTGTAGAAAGGAGCGTGCGAAGTGTCCAAAACGCGGTCCCATTTCCGGTACCAATGTACGTTCTCGGCGGCCTCGGCCCAAAACTTTGATGGGCTTTTTCTCCAACGTTGGTAGACCGCCTCATAAGAATCGGGCGATGTCTCAAGCTGCTCGCTTCTTCGCGGAAGCTTTGTCTTTTCTGAAGTCATGACGCGTAACATTCGGAGCGGATCCCTCATGCGCAATATTTCGATCGACCGTTTCAGGCGCGAGCAAAACCGAGACTGCCGTCACGGCCGCCATTGCGACGAGATAGAGAGCTACAGGCCACGTTTGGCCCAATCGATTCAGTAGCATGACGGCGACAAAAGGAGCCAGACCACCGGCGAATATGGTTGACATCTGGGCGCCGAAGGAGGCACCAGTGTAGCGCATTCGTGTGTTGAAGAGTTCAGAAAAGAAGCTGGCCTGCGGTGCATACATCGCTGCCCAGCCGAAGACTAAGCCCATGACAACAGCAGTGGTCATTAGCACCGGTTTGCCTGAAGTGACCATCTGAAAGAATGGGAAAGCAAAAACTGCCGTAAATAATACACCCGCAAGATACACCGGCTTTCGGCCGAACCGATCTGACAGGTGACCATACCAGGGAATGGCAGGAACCATTACCAAAGCCGCCAGTGTAATGGCGCCGAGCACCATTTCGCGCGAGTAGAGTGGATGGTCTTTGGAGGCGAAAATCAGAATGAATGTCGTATACAGATAGAAAGCACCGTTCTCAGAAACCTTTGCGCCCATCGCGAGCAACACGTCCTTCCGATGATGCTTCCACAAGTCATAAAGCGGAATTTTCGAGCAGGTGGCTTTTGCGCGAAGAAACTCGGGTGAATCATTGATGGTGCGGCGGACATAAATGCCGACACCAACCAGCACGATGCTGAGCAGGAACGGAACGCGCCATCCCCACTGGTTGGGCAGTCTCGGAACCAAAGCGAGAAACGCCAGGTTGCTCAAGAAGAGACCGGCGGGAACGCCGAATTGCGTCCAACTCGCATAGTATCCGCGGCGGTACCCCAGTGAATGTTCCACCGGCATAAGCACGGCGCCGGCCCACTCACCTCCAATGCTCACTCCTTGAGCAAAGCGTAGTCCCACTAACATAATCGGCGCCCACTCGTGAATGCTGGCGTACGGCGGCAGCACTCCAATCAGGAAAGTAGCGATCCCTGTCAGCCACAGGGTAAACACCAACATCGATTTGCGACTCACCCGATCACCGAAATGACCACAAACCAGACCGCCTACCGGTCGCGCCACAAACCCACCCCGTACAGGAGCAGCGCCTTCATCAATGACTTCGAGCCACCCTGAAAGAACTGTGTGTCGAAAACCAGGACGGTCGCTAAATTGTAAATAAAGAAGTCATACCACCCGATCATAGTGCCGATAGCACTGGCCATTGCCACGCTTCGCACCAAAGAGTTCTGTTGCTTCCTCGGAACCATAGTCGCCGCTCCTTTCATAGATGGGCAGTTCTTACCAAGTGAACGCTTCGCCTTACCAGCGAAACAACGCTTCACCCCCCGGGTTCAACCGCGGGGGATTGTCAATATCGGGCTGGAAGATACGCATAATCCGTTTCCCTTTGCACCCACGCGTGCTCTTCAACAGGTACCTCTGCGCTTTGCCGTGTTGGCCTCGTAGCATAGAGACGGCCGCAATCGTTTGCGCCCAAAGCAACGGGTAGAAATCGCCCCGGATGTTATCGGCGAGTTCCTTCGCCTCTTTGAGGTAATAGTCGACCTCGCTCTCCACGCAGGGATTCAATCGTTGGGCGGCCACCGAGTGGCCACACACGAAGAGGCAATAGGCGAAACTATTACCGCTGATCGACGAAGAAAGGGCTGCCAATCGGAAGCTGTCGAGCGCTTCGTGGTTCTGCTGACGAATCATTAGGTATATTCCTTTGAAACCGTGAAGAACATACTGAGAAACGATGGGCGCAGGCTCCTTGATAGCTTTGAATGCTGCCTGGATTTTATCGTTAAGATTGTCACGCATGGTTTCGTCCAGAGCCGGTTCAAGCAGGAGTAATGAGTAGGCGAAGGCACAGTAGGCGTGCGAAAAATTTAGAGAAATCTTGTCGTCCGCGCAGATTTTCTTCGCTTCCTCATACCAGGCACCGACCCAGTTGATTTCGAGCCTAAGATCGTCTTTCACCACGCGCGAATCCTGGCCCTCGAACGCTGCGCGACTTGGCCAGTACGAAGAGTCTCTCAGCCTAGAGGCCAAGCCATCGTTGAACGCCCCGGCCAGAACGATGTGTCGCGGCACCGCCAGAATCGGATTGAGCGTGATTAAGCCCGATAACGAATCGCGCAGCAGTCTCTTCTGCCGGCGATCCAAATTTGCATAGTGATTGCTCCATTGACGCGCCATCTGGTCCATGGCCTCCTCGAAGCCACCCAAAAACAGACCGGAAAAGCAGAAGGCATAAAAGCTGATCCACTTGCCGACGCTCTTCTCATCGGCCGGCAGTTGGTCGGCCGCCTTGCTGTTTTTCTTGCCGAGCCGATTACCGCCGCGAAGATCACCAAGGGCATACTTAACCAGGGCGACCGAGCTAAGGCCGCGAATCCGCTCGCGCCGACTAATCTCGGGATGATCCGCAAGCGCCTCGATAACGTTGATGTAGCTGGCAAGCAAGCGCGGCGGCGTTCCAGATCTCCAGCCCTGGTTCAGTTTCTCGATGGCCGAGTTGAACATGGCCTCGACCTTGCCTTCCTGCATTCTTTTCAGTTCGGCGTAAAGAGCAGGAAAACCCTTTATCCGCCGGCCGATGGCAATCAGGATGGCGAGCGTCCGCTGCACGCTTTCATCAAGCTCAATCTCGCGAATCGACGCCTTGAAATCTTTGATGGCGTAATCGATGATCCATTCGCAGGCCACAGATCCACCGAGCAAAGCCTTCCATACAGCACGCTCAACGTGGACCCAAAATTTTGGAAGTACATAGCCGACGCCGAACAACACGACCAGGATGAAGATCAACGGGGAAAGCAAGGACTTGAGCAGGGCAAGCATTTCAAACATTGGGGCCTCTCCTTGGTTATAGTCTTGAGACTGTGTCCGCCGCCCGTATCTTCTTTAGCTGAGAGCGAACAGCGGTGTGTTTAAGCAAACGAGATGCCGTGTACCCGAAAAGAGGAGCTGATTAGTTGCGGTAATGACTAAGCTAGGCGTGTGAGAGAAGTTACGTAGAGCGTTACGCGTCGCGATGAAACGATTCTGTTTCAGTACCTTGGATTATTCTCCGAATTGTTGGAGGAGGGAGGATCATCTTGAATCGGCCGTGTTCGTTTTTGACTTTCGGGTGATTGATAGCTGGGCTTTCGCGTCGGGATCCTGCTTCATGCGCTTGACCTCTTCCAACAACCCTCGCTCTTTGATGACCTTGTACGACTTTGTACTGCCGAAGCCCAGTGTTGCTTGCAGGTAGTCCGCCAACTGCGTCCGCAATTCTTTTGTGGGGATGTGATTAGTTATAGTCGCGCCAACAAACTCTTTCAAAGCTTCATTGATCAGATGTGTTTCCAGCTTCGCGCTCCAGTCCTTCAGGCTTAGGGATTCAGCGATATTGATGACGAAATCCCGCGGGTTGAATCTCCGCGCGAGCTCGTTAGCGAGGGTCTTGCAGTAGTCGTGTTCAACCAGGGTTTCGATGGACTTCCATTGCGCGAAATACTCGCGGGCCGCAATCTCGGTGTTCGGATTCAAGAGGCAAAGCCGCGTAAGACCGAGCAGGCACACGGCCTCGCTTCGCGGATTCTGTCCACGATTCTCCTTTCTCGCCCTTTGAAAATAGTCCAAAGCAACCTTGAAATTATCCGCGAACTTTTCTTCAAGAAAAGACAGATTGAGTTCAGCCATGTCGACGTGAATCTCGCCAAGGGTTGCCGAGGCTTCGCTTTGCATCGCGCGCATGCCGATTACGGCGTCATGGGCACGTTCAGAAAAGCTCTGGGCTTGGCTAAGAAATTCAAAAGCTTCTTCAGGTTTGGAGGATGCGAGGCTCTGAGCAGCACGGGCTCTGAAGTAGCGGCTTTTGGTTATGAGCGCGCCTGCCAGCAGGCTCGGATTCAAATAATCGCGATCGCGGTTGTAAGCGGGCTGTTTCGCGTAGGCTATCGCCGCCTCCAGGCAGTCCAACGCTTCGTTAAAATCGGGTTCCTCTGCGGTTTCTTGAAGATTTGCGTGGCACAATAGCGCGAGTGCCAGTTGAATTCCGGCCCGATGAAAGTACGGACTGTTTGGTATTAGGGTCCAAAAGTTCTCGCGACAAGCTCGTAGTTCCCTGACGCATTTCGTAATCATTTCGATGTCGGAACTCCGCGCGGCGCGATGACAGGCCCAATACAGCATCTCCACATAAACCACGTAGACGCGACCCGCGTTTCGCGTCAGCGCCGCCCGGGCCACTGTCAATGATTCGAGGGCCTTGGTCAGTTGTCCACTAAGGAAGTGATGGTATCCGTCACCAAATGCGGCAACTAATGCTGAACGCCGGATCGTGACGGCGATTTTCTCTTCGTATTCCTCGAGTTTCAGACGACCTTGCCGGTGATAATCCTCTTTTTGCCGGAGACGTGCCAAATAAGCGTCAGCGCTATTTCGGAACGCCTCACGACTCTCTTTTGTCAG
>DATENS010000283.1:0-16928 GCA_035274925.1 Pyrinomonadaceae bacterium
GCGCCCCGAGCTCGCCAATCTCTTCAAATCGCAGCGAGTTGTTACGGAGGAAAAGGATCGCGGCCGAGTCTTCAAACAGGTGTTTGTATCCTGAGCGTCCAGGCACGCTGATCGGCAAACCGAGTACGCCTGACTCGGGACCGTCAGGTTTGTAGAAGAAGCCGTGACTGCGAAGCTCGCCCTGCGAAGCGCCTTTGCGAATGTATTCATCCGCGACTTCGGCGGTATCGCCCAGGCGGACGGCAGTAAAATGCAGATTGCTGCCGTCGGTTCCCACCACGATTGCGTTGGAGCCGAGTGCTTCGATGCGGTCGACGCCATGCGTCAGCGTCAGTGCCTGCAACTCGCCCTCGGCATAGCGGACCGCGTAGAGGTTTGCTTTGCTCTTGTTCTGTGGCGCTCCCCACCCGCTGCCGGTTCCGTAGAGAAGATATTCACCAACGAAACGATTCTGGAACGTGTAGCCTCCCGGTTTCGGCAGGCCATGGTAATCCCACGATGACGCCGAGTCAGTGCCGTCATTGAAACTTGTGAGCGGCACGCGCAGCAGCGCCACGTCACCTGCGGTGCGTTCCGCTTGCCACATGCCGTCGCCCGAACCATTTGATCGGATCAGCACGTTCAGGTGCTTGTCATTGCCTTCGAGAAAAGAAAACTGATCTACTGGACTGCCGGACACTCCGAGAGCGCTCGGGCTCGATGCGTCGAGCGGCATCCGGTAAAGCATCGAGCGTTCTTTGTTTTGTTGACCGTAGTAGGACCAATCGGTGGCCCAGACATAGACCGAAGACGGCGAGACATAGAACACTCGTCCCGGAGGACCCAGCACGCCGGTCGCGTCACACTTGAAATCGTTGTTCGCCAGGTCGCATGCGGTTACGGTGTGCAGGGCCATTCCGTTCGTCACATTCAACTGGCCTTCCGGCCGGTAGATCTTCGTTGCAGCCACGATGCGCTGAAACTCTTCGGGCGTCGCACCCTTGTGCCACTTGCGCACGGCCGGAAATTGCGCGGTCGGATCCTCAACATATGGATTCATGTAGAGCGGTGTGTAGAAGATCAGTTTGTTGCCGATTAAGCGGCTCGCGTAATTGCGCGACGAGTAGTAATCGTTCGAGCGCAGGTGATAGGTCGATCGATAACTGAGATGGCCCGCCTTATCGATATTGAAGAGACCGACTTCGGTGCCGCCGCGTTCATAGCTGTAGCCAATCACCACGACGGTGTCGTCCGAAACCAGCATTTCGTCGTACCACGTGTTGCGCGGATTGATGTCAGGTCCGAAAGCATCGACGGCTGCGATCGGTTTCAGCGCGCCGTCGCCAATCGCGACGGTGAACAGGCGGCCGCGCCGCAAGACTACCAGTTGGTCGCCGTGCAGCTTGACGATCCCGCCTTCATCGACGCCGGCGTGTTGCGTGTTGGTGATCGATTCATCCTCACCTTTTGCCCCGGCTTCCTGGGGGGCCTTTGTTACGGGCGCTGACGGTGCGGGGGTGTTTGCCGCCGCCTGATCCGACATCACTCCCGTGTTGGCAGCGCCTGCGCGAAGCCGGGAAAGTTCTCGCTTCCGCTGTTCGGCGAGTTGGCGAAAATAGGCCTTCATCTCTTCCTCAGAAGTGAAGGCGCGCATCGTTTTTTCTCCGGTCTTTTTTACCGGAGCGCCGGCCGCGGCAGCGTTGTTGCCGCTTGAATTAGCGGATGCGGCCAGCATCGAAATCAGGACAAAGGTGACAACGGCGGAAAAAGCCAGCGACGTGGCCGAAAGGGCTAAGGTCCGCATGGGTCGAGTAAGGTTCTTCATCGTATTGCTCTCCTGCGTTTCTGCGATAAATCGAACAACCGATGAAAGAACGGCAGGGAAGGCGGGACTTGCAGGGAATTCATTTTGGCCCCTGTTTAGAGGCGGGCTACCGCCCGCCTTATTGGCCTCTGCCTGAGCCAGGTGGCGGGCGGTATCACGCCTCTAACTGTCGAGAAGGGTGCGACGCTCACCCTTCGTAGGTTTGCACGAGGGTTCCGTCGATGAAGATGCGATATGTTTGCGGCTGAACTCCGGCCAGCAGAAGCTTGCGCTCTTTCTCGATCGTGACGTGATGTTTTTCCGCTACGCCGACGACAAAGTCGTATCTCTTGGTGAGGCTCACCGAAAGCATTCGTACTTCTTCGACTACCGGCAGACCATCGACTTTGATTTCCAGACGGCCCCAGAATTGATCGAACGAGAAGTCGACCCGGTGCGGCTCAGTAACGCCGACCATGAAACTGAATTGCATGGCTCCCTAAATGCCGTCAAAGGCTGGGAGGGATTATGCCTTGTTCCGGTTCAGGTTTCGAGTTGGCCGGCGCTTCTTTGGATAAATGGCCTTCACAGTTGAGATGACACGTTTCGGTCTCGGTTGTTGCTCGCCTAACTTGCGCGCGTCGTCCATTGCCGCCTTGCATGCGCGTTTGATGTAAGCGCGAAGTTCCGGACGGGCGAGATCCTCTTCGCTGCGGATCTTGATGTGGCGAATGCGCCTGCCCTTGCCCTCGAGGACTCCTTTCGGATCAGCGAGAGTCGCGCCGTGATTGAAACCCAGGTTCACACCCTTCTCGTAAACGGCGATGTGAAGAATGCCGTCACTGAGACGATCGCTGGTTCCATAGCCAATCGCCACCGCGCTGTAAGCGTCGTAGATGTTTTCGTAACACGGGGCCATCTCTTCCAGCACCAGGATGCGCAGCTGCAAAGCCAGGTCGCGGATTTCGCGGTCGTAAGGCTTGAGAAACTTTTTCAGCGGCGCCGGTGCGGGAAAGGGCATACCTTGGTTACTTCGCGTCGCCTTGCAGCAGCGTTTCGTTTCCGGCCTCGAGCGTTGTTAGCCAGCGTCCGAACAACACGTCGAATATCGCCGCGCGCCGCTCAGCGATGGCAAATATTCCGCCGTCGATGATCTTGACGTCAATCACTTTCGAGTCAAACGCTTGCCGAATCCAGGCTTGATCGCGGCGGCTGAATGCCCACACGCTTCGCTCGCTCTTTACAAACGCTCGCAAGGGAGGCGGGGTCTTGTCTTTGCCACCGTCTCCGATGACGAGGCCTCCACCACCGTCACTTCCACCGCCGGATCCGCTGCCGCCGCCCGCGCCACCGACGCCGCCCGCGCCACCGGCGCCGCCCATACCACCAGCGCCGCCCATTCCGCCAGCGCCGCCCATTCCACCCATGCCGCCGTCTCCGCCTTTAGGCTTCTGCCCCGGACTATTTCCGTCTTTGGGCGGCAACGGTGATTTGCCATTCTTGATATCGTTCGCGCGTTGCCTGACCTCGCGCAGCTCGCGCCGTGCCGCCGCCAGCGCTGCATCGCGAATGAGTTGCTTCATCGCATTCAAAGCAGCATTCAGGGGACTCAGTTGCGCGTTGGTGGCGCCATTCTCTTTGGCCTTCGCGAGCTTTTGCTTAATCCTCTCCAACTCGGCCTCGACGCCCGCAATAGCCTGTTGATCGGGTCCGGGCGGTACCGCCATCTTTGGTGATTGTCCTGCTGCTACCGCTTTGGCATCAGCAGCGGCGGCCGCAAGCTCGCGCTTCGCTTCTTCAACAATCGCTGTGGCAATTTCTTTCTTCAGACCCGCAAGTCCTTCAGTTAGCGCGCCAACGTTGGGTGCGCCGTATTCCTTTGCCTTCTTTATCTTTTCCTGAATTAACGACGCTTCCTTGTCGAGGTCGCTGAGTTGCGATGGAAGTTTGATTTCTTCAGCCATGTGATCCTCCAGAGGTAAGGCCAAACTGCGGCTGGTTGAGCGAGGGATACCCATGAGCCCGTGATGCAGGGCGATTGACTAATCTGGTTCAGATGATCCCGATGGATTGCGAGGTGCGCGCACGATATTACAGAGTCGGGTGGCAGTCAACTGCGAGGGTCGAGAGGTGTCGTGTTGTGCTTTGCGCCTTCTGATCTCTTGGCGCCTTTGGGTAAATAATGCTTCTTTGTTACCTCATATTTTCAACGCAAAGGCGAGAAAGACATTCCAAGCCGCAAAGAAAAGTCAGGTTTCTTACCGGCCTCAGGAGAGCAATTCAGTCACAATTCGTTCGACGTGAATCTTGGTCGTATCGAGAAAAACGACGCCGTGGTGCTCGGGCCGGCGCAGGATTAACGGTAGCTCTGTGCCGCCGAGAATGAGCGCCTCGATTTGTTCGCGTTCGCGCAATTGGTCCACGATCGCCAGCAGACCTTCGCGAGTCTCGGGCGTGAAGACATTCTTCAGTAACTCGCCGATATATCTTTCGTGAATGTAACTCTGTTCGTCCTCGTTGGGAGTAATGATCTCAAGTCCGGCGGCCGTGAAGGCTTTTTGATAGAAGCCGCCGGTCATAGTAAAGCGCGTGCCGAACAGCCCGATGCGTTTTAGGCCAAGACTCTCAGCTTTGTCTCGCGTGGCTTCGACAATGCTGAGTAGAGGAATCGTGGCGCGGCTTTGCAGTTCATCAAAAACGATATGCGGAGTGTTTGCCGCCAGCACGGCAAAGTCGGCCCCCGCGCGCGCAAGTCGTTCTATTTCGACCACCAGCTCGTTGGCGAAAGTGTCGAACCGGTTGGCGGTGGCCAGGGCCACGTACTTGTTTACATCGACGCTGTTGATGATGATCGAAGGGTAGCTGTCATCCTGTTTCTGCTCGCGATAAGCGTCGATAATGAAACGATAGTATTCAATCGTCGACTCCGGACCGACGCCACCGATGATGCCCACAGTTTTCATGTTTCCTATCTATGCAAACGGCGATTATTTTTCTGCCGCGATCCTCTCCGTCTCAGTTTCCAGGTCGGAAAGCATAACCGGGATTTGGTCTCATGGGAATTCTGACTGGTTGTCTGTGCCTGTGGTGACAAAGAACCATGGCTGTCGTCCTTTTGTGAAGAATTGCGTCCAGTTTTGCTAGCCAGGCTAAGTCATTTATCCAGCGGAAAATTTGATGTCCAGAGCCAGACTTTGTGCTATTGTCTTTGCCCCCTTTCGGCGTTCGGTTTTGCGCAGATTTTTGAAGCACGAACCGGAACAATTTTTCCAGGTAAGGTTTAACCAAGCTCAGTTAGTGGCGCGCTTAGTTTCGACCGCACCACGTCCAGAAAAATCCTGACGACCAATTGACGCGATTAGCTCGAAAGTCCATCTCGCCTTTGATCGTCATGCCGTCGGATTCGAGAAACAACCAGGGACCTTCCAAACGTCCGCCATCCCGAGATCCGTCCTCGGTAACCATGAGAATGTCGCCGCGCGCGTTGTGAGTGACAGTGCGGATGCGACTGCGGCTGCCGCCGAAACACCACTTGCCTTCGACGCGCATTAACGTCCACGAGCCATCGCGGACGCGTTGATTGCGCCAGGGTCCGCCGAGAAAATTATTCCAACTCAGCTCTAACCAACCGCTGCCGCCCTCGCTGCTGGAACTGGTGAAGGTGAACTGAAGGCGTTTGCCGGCCATCGTGCCGCTGACTGTGCCGGTGCGCCCGTCGGAATAGCGAATGACGCCGGATACGGCTGATCCGGTTTGCGAGAAGACTACTTCTGAATCTCCAAAATCGTTGCCACTGGTCCACCACTTCCCATCGATTGAAGCCGGTGGCCCGCTTGTCGACTTGTTCGAAGTTTTCGCTGAGTTACTGCTTGCCGGTTTTGTGGTTTTGGCGGGCGCTGTAGATGTGCCCGTCTTGGGTTTGTTAGTCGTCGTCGCAGTCGTGGTGGCGCCTCCTGATGACTTACCACCGGTAGGTTGCGCCGATGCGTGTCCGCAGAACATCAGGACAAGCGTTGGGAGCAGGGAAATGACGCGTATGTTACTGGTTGTCTTCATAGTTAGTTCTCAGACGGAAAACATAGTCACGCGGGCGAATCTGTTATAGCATTGCGGCCATGCGGTTGGCGTTGCTTTTGGCGATCGTGATTTTGCTCGGGTTCGTCGCCGCTTGTCAGCTCGCCAGTTCACGACCGCGCATCCCAAGCGCTCGATTGGCCTCGTCATCTCCTTCTTCAAAAAAACCTGACTTTGTAACTGAGATCAAACCGATCTTTCAGGCGCGTTGCCAACCGTGTCACTTCCAGGGAGGAAAAGTCTACGATCAGATGCCGTTCGATAAGCCTGAGACCATCACTCGTCTGGGCACCAAACTCTTCACCCGCATCACGGACGAGAAAGAGCGAACTTTGATTCGGCAGTTTTTAGAAGCGCCATAATCTCAGTAGCAAGCGTTGAATCCAGCTTAACTCGCTCCGTACTTCTGCAAGATCGTCGCCACTGCTTTCGCCTTATGAAATGTCGTATGGAACATCGGTGTCCGGCCTTCTCGATCTTTTGCGTTCACGTCCGCGCCGTGCTCGATTAACAGTTGCGCAATCCTGGCCTGGTTCGCGTGCGCCGCTGCGTGCAGCGGCGTGGTCCCCCAGTGATCGTTTTCATTGTGAGCATTCACGTCGGCGCCGGCCTCAAGGAGCGTCACCACCACCTGCTCATGTCCTTTCCAGACCGCACAATGCAACGGCGTCGATCCGTCCTTGTCACGGGCGTTGATAAGCGACTTATCTGTCCCCAGTAACTCTTTGAGCTTCTCAACTTGCCCGGACTTGGAGGCCTTAATTATTTCTTTTTCAGGGTTAGTCATCCGCGAAAGCGCTGACGAATCATCGCGCTCCAAAAATCACGGCCCAGTCGTCTCGTATTCCGGCTTCGGCATTCCCATCAGCCACTTGTCGAACCAGCCCACGATATGTTGCAGCCGTTCGACGCGATGCCAGGGTTGGCCCGAGCGCGAAAGTTCGTGCGTCTCGTTTGGAAAGCGGATCATCACGGTGGGAATTCTCCGGTACTTGAGCGCGCGAAACATCTCTTCGCCGCCCGCGTACGTCGGCGTGCGCCAATCAGCCTCGCCGAGAATCAGCATCAGCGGCGTTTTCACTTTGTTGATGTAAGTAATTGGCGAACGATTCTTGTAGTCTTCGGGATCCTCGAAAGGCGGCGCCTTGAACCAGCTCGGTTGAAACAGAGTGAAGTCAGCCGTGTACCACCAGCTGGCCCAACTGGCGATGTCGCGCTGTGACACCGCGGCTGCAAATCTGGTGGTTTGGCCAATCGTCCAGTTCGTCAAAAGGCCGCCGCCACTGCCGCCGGTGACACCCAGTTTCTTATCGTCGATGTAGCCGCGGCGGAGCAATTCGTCAACGCCCGCCATCAGATCTTTGTAGTCATCGCCGGGATAGCGATACTGAATGATGTTTCCGAAGTCCTGTCCGTAGGTCGTGCTGCCGCGGGGATTCGGATAAATCACCACATAGCCTTTGGCCGCCATCCATTGAAACTCATGATCGAAAATCTGCCCGTAGGCAGCATGCGGCCCGCCGTGAATGTTCAGAATCAGCGGATACTTTTTCTTTGCATCAAAGTCCGGCGGCTTTTGCACCCACGCTTGAATTTTCTTTCCATCAAAGCTGCTGTACCAGATCTCTTCGGGCTCAGTCAGATTAAGTTTAGAAAACAAATCATCATTGAGGCGGGTCAGTTGTTTTAGCTCTCCACCCGGCTTTTCCAACCAGAACAAATCCCCGACCCGCGTCGGAGTGGAAACCAGAAGCGTGAATTTCGATGCGTCACGAGTGGCACGGAAACTGACGAGAGCATGTTTGCCGGTGGTCACCTCGGTCCGCTTGCCGGTGCTCGCATCGAAAGACACGAGATTCGAGCTGCCTTCTTTGGCGACCACGGCGATGATCGAATTGCCATCAGCGCTCCACACCGGTGGGAAACCGCCGCCTCCGCGGGGCGCGACATTGTCGCCGCTCAGACCGGCTCCGAGATCCCAATCGAAATCGGCAGTCAGGTTCCGCGGTTGCGCATCCGGCGCAAGGTTAAGCACCCAAAGATCCGGCTGGGTATAGGACAACACGGGCTGGTTGGGGGAAGCGTAAAAGGCTACTTGCTTTCCATTGGGACTCATTGAGAAAGCCCCGGCGCCCGTGTCGAATGACGTGAGCTTTGCCGGCTGGCCACCCGTAACCGGCACTGAGAACACTTCGGTCTTGCCAAACTCGTAGTAAGGCTCGTCCCGCCGGTCTGAGACAAAATAAATTCGCGAGTTGTCCTTGGCCCAGACGCCGTTTCCTTCGCTGTAGCGGCCAAAGGTAAGTTGTCTTGGCGTGGGCTTGTCGGTACTGGAGCGGGGCGCGTTCACGACCCAGATGTGAGTGGGATGTTTGAAGTCGAGATAGCCGGCGTCGTTCGAGCGATAGACTGCGCGCGTAATCACGCGCACATCGCTTTCGCGTTCGGGACTAGTGCGCGGCGTCGGGGTAGGGGCCGCGGGCGGCTGTGTGGCCGGCGGCGGGGCAGGCACCGGCATGGTCTCTCGTTGCTTTGCCAGTTCTTCCGCGGTCGCGCTGTTTCCGAAAGCAATCATTTTTCCGTCTGGGGACCACAGCGGATTTCCCGCGCCGCGCGCCAGGGAAGTGAACTGGAAAGCCTCGCCGCCGTCCATCGGCAGCATGAACAACTGTGCCGGCTCGGGCCGTCCGTCTTTCTCAGTCACGCGCACAAAGGCGAGATAGTCGCCATCCGGCGACCACCGCGGCGACGAATCGCGCGTGCCACTGGTCAGTTGCTTTGTCTCGCCCGTGGTGGTCGAAACAATCCAAATCGAAGTGTTGTAGCCGTCCTTCCGATCGTTCACGGTAACTTTGACAAACGCCACCCGCGAACCGTCGGGCGCAACCTGGGAATCGCCGATCCAGTTGAAGCTAAACAAATCCTTTTCGGTGATGTTTCGTTTTTGTGCGAGCAGCGGGGCGGCGGCGAGTACGACGGCGATGAAAACGAACAACAAGCGAGACTTCATAAGAGTCTTTCCTTTTCGCGTGAATGGTTTCGGAAGGCGCGGGTATTCTACTGTAAGAGCTACTTGTTGGAGTAGGCCAAAAAATCTGATCTGAGCTCACAAAATCACCCGCCCGCTTTGAGGCGCGTGCGGGCGTCATTTCTTGATCGTCGGTGCGTTCGTGACTAGCTTAAGGGGAGCGGAGGAGAAACACGTCCCAGGCCCAACGTCCGGCCTTCGAGTGTTTCACGTCGTCAACCTTCGAGCGGTAACGAAACTGATTGCCGAATTGATCAGTTCTTTTCGATTCTTTGTAGTCTAATGCCAGCGACTCGACGGAAAGCTCCCGCAGTGTGTGCAGCTCAGATGGTTCCGAGATGCCGTTGTGATTTGTGTCTTGCCATAGTTGCAAGCGGGAGAAGATCGCGTCATGTGAATCAATCACGGCATCGCCATTTCCCCCACGGATAGGCCTATCGAATTCGGCGAGCGCGAGAAATCCATTCTTCTGCTCGCTGGCGCCCGCTTGAGGTTGCGCCGTCAGATTTCCGAATAATTCTGATCCCTTGTCGACGGCGCCATTTCCATTACGATCCAAAACCAACCATGCATCGTCAGAATCGGCATTCGTCCATGAAATCTTTTCTTTGACGCCATCCCCGTTGAAATCAAAACTCACTCCACCGCTTGCATCGGTTAAATTGAATCCATTTCCGAGTACATCGACGATAATCGGAGTTAGGTAAACGCACTCGCACCTTTCAAAGCTCCACTCGCCGTCCCCAGGACACCAGGTTGCCTCTTCTTCGCAATGCCAAGGCTCGGGCTGGCAAGTACTCTGTTGAAAGTTCCAATACCACCCATTGGCTTCGCAATCTTCTTCTGGCGTAGTCTGATTTGAACAGGGTCGGAGTTGTGTTCGGGCTATGCGCGCGACATTGCATAGCCACACTGTGCGGTATCGTAGTTCATTTTTCCGTCGTAGACTTGTTGTGACCATCTAGCATAATGATATTCCCCGAGATATTCGTCAGTAAACGTTGGCTGATAAAATGCAGGCCAGCATTCGATGGTCGAGAAATTACTTGGCCAACACTCCCCAAATCCAATGTTATCGGGATACTCGTCGAAAGGATAGTAAGACCAATGCACTGTCCATCGTTGATGCTTACTTATGTTTGGACATCCGTGAGTTGTAATGTTGCCCAATGTTGCCGAAGTACCGCAATCAGCAAAGGCTACGCGGACGCAAGTTGTGAGAATCGCAAGACATACCGCAAGTGTTAAGACAACTTTCTTCATTGCCCGCCTTATTTCAACGCTGACCTGGTCGAGGTTCCAACTTAGTCAGGGCCTTTTCTAACATCTTGATCGTTTCTTCGACTCTCGAAGGGTCTGGTTCGTGAAGGGCGGAGGAAGAGTTGGTAGGTATATTTAGTCGGCCTAAAATAAGTTGCTTTGCATGTTTCGCGCCCTCGGATTTGGCTACCGACAGGTTCGCTCCTTCAAATCTATCAGGCAAGTTTAAAAGTTCTCTCACACTCGTAGCCCGGGTGGCTTGAACGTTGCTTAGGAGCCTTCGAAGAAATGGGATCGCGCGATCAAACTGTGCCTTAACACCCAGTCGGTAATCTAAGAGATCTTTGACGCTTTGAGAATTGCCTTCGCCCGAACCATCATCGAAAATAACCGCCGTGATCATCAATCGCTTGTCGGTGTTAGGTATCATCAGCCGAACGGTATCAGTTGTTCCCGGATTTAGTGCCCAGCCAGTCGTGGCACCATCCGTTGTCAACATCGTTGTGTTCTGCTTAAGGAGTTGATAAGCGACGAGCGGCTTGCCGCCGGCATTGATTAGCTGGAGCGTAACGAGGATCTCATCTCCCATATTCTCTTGCGTCACTGATAGCGGCTGAAGAGAGGTGGTTTCGTTCGTTACTCTTAGTTGACTATTTTCCTGCGGAATTGAACCTGGCCAGCGGCCTGACCTCGCGGTGAACATGGAAAATGTGGCGACGACTATGATTGCGGTACCGAGAATGAGAGGTACACCAACAACTTTTCTGATCCTTATCTTCATAGTGTTTGATCCTCCTCGCGCCTGGCAGTCGGAAAATCCGGTGATGTGGGTGGCAGCGAGCCGGTTAATGTTTGGAAGAGTACGCCTTTTTGATAGCCTTTCAACAATTACTTCACCGGCCCTTAAAACGATAGCAACAGCGAGGGATAAGGACGTTAGCGGTTATTGTGGCACGTGTTATTAAGTGCTTTGCGGCGCCTGCGGTTCGATCAAGAAATCAGCGGCGATAGGAGCAGTAAATCGTTGAGCGCCGCCCACTTTGCCTGCGGGCGACGCTCATGGTCGGTGAATTTAATTCACTCGTGACTTTTTGGTAGTGTAGGCTTATTTAACGTTGGCCCATGCTTTGCCGTCTTTGTAATGCAGCGTGACTTCTGCAATCTCAATCAGATTCAGGTCGTGCCATTCGATACTGTTGCCTTTGCTGTCCACCACTTTCAGGTCCCAGTGAACGTGCTTGTCGCGATCCTCGAACGTGATCTTGACGCTGTCGCCGCTCGGCAGGGTGTCAACGCCCAGCACGTCTTCTTCCCACTCGTCAGTTTCGACCGGGGAAACATACAACTCGTGGATTTCGACGCCGGTTTCGTTGTTCAGAACGAAATCCTGCTTGCCGGGACGCGCCAACGCTGTCGCCGTAACGAACATCGCCACCACGCTGAGGGCGAGAACAATTCTGGTCTTTGAAAATAATCTCATTTGCTAATCAAATCCCTTTCGTCATCAAAAGATTCTCCGTCTCAAGAACGGTGCAAGAAAATAACACGCCGCCGTTTTAGCACCAAGGGCGCATGGCGTTAGTGCTCACTTGGAATTTTTCTTCTTACTCTTGCCATGAGTTTTGTTTAGTTTGCTGTCCACTTGTTTGTGCAGGTCTTCAAATTCCTTGTGCAGTTTCTCGAGTTCTTCGTCAGACATATCTTCGAGGTCGACCAGGCCGGTGCGCGCCCCGGTGACGCCTTTGATTAGTTCGTCGAGTTTCAAGTGAATCGCTTTGGCATCGCGATTCTGCGTGTTCTGAATAAGGAAGACCATCAGAAAAGTAATGATGGTGGTCCCGGTATTGATTACCAGTTGCCAGGTGTCCGAGTATCCAAAGATTGGTCCGGTAACGCCCCAGACGACTATCACGGTGAAGGCCAGAATGAAAGCCCAAGGTGTTCCGGTCGCCTCGGAAACCTTGTGGGCAAATTTGCGAAAAGCTTCGTTCATATGATCTCCAGTTCGGGAAGGGAGTTCAGATTTATCTCATGTTGGCTTTTGGGAACCCGACACGATCGGGGGCGGCATTGAGTTCGGTGAGCAGTTTCCTAATCATGCGCGTCTTTACGCGGCCGGCTTCTTTGGGATGGACCAGGTACCGCACGATCGCATCGAGCCAGGTATTCGAGTTAACTCGAAACAAAACCGCCGGATGCTCGCGCACCTCCAATTGATCGACCGGCGTTTGCGCCAGGATCTCGCGAAACACACGGATCTGCTTCATCATGTGCTCGCCCACTTCTTCGGCCGCGACCCGTTGCATTGTTTCCGAAATGAATTCCAAATCCGAGTCATAGGCCACGCTAAACTTAATCTCGTTCCAGATGTACGGGAACAGCGGCCAGGTATAGTTGTAAACGGTTTCGCTGAGCACGTTTGAATTGGGGAACCTGATGATGCGGCCGGTGGGATGGTCCGTTGACAGCAAATCGCCGCCGCCAAATTCCCAAAGGGTGGTGTCAAGATAGCCGACGTCGATTACGTCGCCGGTGGCTTCTCCGATTTTGATTCGATCGCCGACGCGATACGGAGCGCGAGCGAGAATGTAAATCCAGCCGAGAAAGCTGGTCATCGGAGTCTGCACCGCCAGACCGACGACTAACGAAATCACACCCACCGAAACCAGCGCCGTGTACCAATTCTGAAAGAGAATCGAAACCACCACGAGCACCAGCAACAGACCGAGGAGTAACTTCGTCACGCGACGCAGGTTGTATCGCGATACCGGACTGACCAGCCGGCCAATTAAGTAGACGTCGACAACTTTCGCGATTGCCAGTAACAGGACCACTCCCATGGCGGCCTTGTCGATCGCTTGAATCCATGGAATGAATCGTGCTCCGAAACCAAAGAATTTGAACTGCAACACTACGTACAGAACGGCCAGCGCCAGGAAGACGATCGCGTGCGTGCCCAGCCACAATTTGTCTTTAGTTTCGGCCTTTGGCGCTTCCTCAGCCGTAACAGCGCCCGTCTGTTTCAGGGCCTGCTTAACGTCGTCACGTTCTTTAACCTGTTCGACTTCGGTGCGCAGTTCGTTCGCCATTCTTACAGAATCCTCGCAAAGATTTCGAATTGTTGTCGCGAAACCGGAGCGTATGTGTGTGCTTGAATATAGGCACTCTGCATGCCATAAGTGACGCTTAACGCATGAAACCAATGAAAGATAAGTTCGCGATCGCCGCCGCGTTGCAGGAAATAGGAGCGCTGCTCGAACTAAAAGGCGGTCAGTACTTCAAAGCCCGCGCTTACAAGACCGGTGCGCGCGCGGTGGCTGAGCTGAGCGAAGACATCGGGAAACTGATCAAGCAAAACCGTCTCACCTTCGTCAAAGGGATCGGATTCGCGCTCGCTAAACAGATTCAGCAATTGTTCGAAACGGGCGAGTCGTCGATGTTGAATGAACTGCGCGGGCAGTTGCCGGCCGGAGTAGTTGAGCTATCGCGGGTTCCCGGATTGAGCGTGCAGAAAGTCGAGCGGTTACAGACTGAGCTGGGAATCTCATCCATAGATGAACTGAAGGCCGCGTGTGAAGCGGGAAAGGTCCGTGACGTAAAGGGCTTCGGCGTAAAGACCGAGCAAAAGATCCTCGAAGCGATTGCCGGTCACAGAGAGCGCAAGCACGTCCTGCACATTCATCATGCCTGGCGCATTGCCGATCAGATTTGCGAATACATCGGCGTTGTGCCCGGGCTTGTCGAGGCCGAAGTCGCCGGAGAAACACGACGATGGAAGGAAACGACTTCCCAAGTCGTGGTTGTGGCGGCGGCCAAAGATCCGAAGCGCGTACTCGATCATTTTGCGCGTTTTCCTCCCGCCCTTCGCGTTCAATCGCGCACTCCACAGCAGTGCGTGGTGTTGTTGAGCGACGGAACGAAGGCCGCGTTGGTAGCGGCAAGGCCGAAAGAGTTTGCGCTTGCTCTGCTGGTGGCCACCGGCTCGGACGGCCACGTAAAAAAGATTCAAGAGTTAGCAGCGAAAAAGAAGCGGGCTCTCATACGGCCGAACCAGCGAGGGAAGTCGGCGCCGTCTGAGTCGCAAATCTACAAGCGGCTGGGCCTGCAATACGTCACCCCTGAGCAACGGGAAGACTCCGGAGAAATCGAAGCGGCATTGAAAGGAAAGTTGCCGGAAGATCTGATTACCACGGAAGACATTCGCGGGATGGTTCACTGTCACACGATGTATTCGGACGGGAAGCACAGTGTCGAACAAATGGTGTCGGCGGCCGAATCGATGGGCATGAAGTACATCACCATAACCGATCACTCACCCACGGCCTTTTACGCAGGCGGCGTCAAGATCGATCGATTGCAGCAGCAGTGGGAAGAGATCGATCGCGTGCAGGAGCAAACAAAGGTCAAAATCCTGAAAGGAACCGAGTCAGATATTCTCGCCGATGGATCTTTGGACTATCCCGACTGGATTCTCGAGCAGTTCGATGTGATCGTCGCCAGCATTCACTCGCGTTACAAGATGAATGAAGATCAAATGACCCGGCGGATCGTCACCGCTATGGAGCAACCGGTGTTCAAGATATGGGGACACGCCCTGGGTCGTTTGATTGAACGGCGTCCGCCGTTTGAGTGCCGGGTTGAGGAGATTCTTGACGTGATCGCTGCTTCGCGTGCCGCGATTGAAATTAACGGTGATCCTTACCGGCTCGACATGGAGCCGCGCTGGATTCGCGAGGCACGCAAACGCCGGATCAAGTTTGTGATTTCAGTGGACGCGCATTCGATGACCGCGCTCGGCAACGTGAAATACGGTGTCGGGATAGCGCGGCGAGGCTGGGTCAGGCGCGGAGAGGTGCTGAATACTTTGCCGGTGAAGTCGTTTCAGAAAGCAGTGCGGCCCTTGGCGTAACTTTGCGCCTTAGCGGCTTTGCGTGAAACCCATCTGGTTGAGTGTTGGATCTCACGCCAAGGCGCGAAGGCGCAAAGACGCAAGATTACCCGACCTTTCGCTTGCGCGCCGCCGCCGGCTTAGACTTAACCAGCGTCAGAGAAGCTTTCTTCTTCGCAGCCGGTGCGGCCTTGATCATCGGTTTGCGTGAAGAGGCCTGCAGGCTCTTCTTGAGGGCGGTCATGATGTCGAGGCGCGGTATCTCTTCGACCTTCTCAAACTCGGTGACCTTCTTGCCTTTGATCTTCGAATCGATCAGTTTGCGCAACGCTTCATGATAATGATCGACGGTGTCGATGTCTGAGAAGGTCGTCACCATCTGCTCGACCAGGCTGGTCGCGAGTGCCAATTCCTTCTTGTCGATTTTCGGAACAGCGTCAATTTCGGGCACGTCTTCCATCTTGCGGACCTCGGCGGGATACCGAAGTTTCTGGAGAACGATTCCATCGCCGTGCGGAAACACGGCTACCAGATCTTCGCGATCGCGCAGAACAACTTTCGCCAGGCCAATCTTGCCAGTGTCTCTCAACACCTGTCGCAGTAGCGCGAAAGGTTTTTCCGCCACCGGACCATCAGGTCCGATGTAATAAGGCGAGTCATAAAAAGTGGTCGGCACTTCTGAGCTTTCGACAAAGCCGAGGATGTCCACAGCACGCGTCGTTTTGATTTTCACTTTTGCGATCTCTTCAGGCTCGACGATCGCATAGCGGTCGGGTTCGTATTGATAGCCCTTGGTGATCTCATCGTTGCTGACAATCTGGCTGCATTTCTTGCAGCGCTTGTCATAGCCGATGGGGCCAAAGTCTTCGCGGTGTAACTGGTTGAATTGAATTCGCTCGGACGCTTCGATCGCGTTGTAGACACGAACCGGAATCGCTACCAGCAGAAAACGAATGTGACCTTTCCAAATCGAACGCATCGGGATCCTCCGTTGTCGATCGACTTTAGTCTGTCCGGAGCCGGGACGAGAAACACAGACTAAAGTCTATGCTACTTCTAAGACAGAAACGCGGGCATCGCGCCCGCATTTTCCTGGGTCCTGGTGGCCCAGCCCTCATCAGCTTCGCGAGGGGACGAAATTATGAGGCCACTTGGCCCACCAAGTAAAGACAATTATTTTGGCCCACTTTCCAGGGCGAAAAGTGTCAGAAGCCCGCGCGTAAGCAAGGGCCAGGTCGCCAGGCTAGCCCTCGGTGACGGTCGGGCCTCTGACACGACCCAATTGACCACGGTTCGGCAACGACTTATTCTTCCGGTTCGAATAAAGCGGTTTTAACGACTCCAGAATGCGCGAATGTCCACGATGCGAACGTTGCTATGAAGACGAGGCCCTCGTCTGTCCTGACGATCAGTCAAAGACAAAGAACACGCTCCCGGGCACGACGTTGCTGAACGGACGCTACCGTCTCGAGAAGCGTCTCGGCCGCGGCGCCATGGGTCAGGTCTATCTCGCGCGCGACGAAAACCTGATTACGCGCCGGGTGGCGGTCAAGACGATCCGCCCTGACGTTCTGTCTGATGAAGACCTGCAGGAAGGCGAAGCCATTGCGCGCTTTGAACGCGAGGCCCGCACGGCCGCGTCGGTGCAACATCCTAACGTGATCGGCGTCACTGATTTTGGCAAGAGCGAGGAAGGCGTCTTTTTTCTCGTGATGGAGTACGTCGAAGGCGAGTCTTTATATCAACTGCTTCGGCGTGAAGGCACCATTACAGTGCAACGCGCGCTGACGCTCTTGCGACAGACTTGCGCGGGTGTTGAAGCCGCACACGATGAAGGCATCCTGCATCGCGACTTGAAGCCCGCGAACATTTTCATCGTCCAGCGAAAAAAGAAA
>DATENS010000284.1:0-3340 GCA_035274925.1 Pyrinomonadaceae bacterium
CCACGTCACGCCTACGGCACCGACTCGAGCTTGTCCACCGCGATCACAGGCGTGTTCGGCCACCGTTCATCGAGCATCTCTTCTCCCGTGACAATAATGCGGTGGCCTTTGAAGTCTTTGATCGCAATGTTCGTGGAGAACAAATAATTGATCGGTTTGCCCGAATCCAGGCTGGTCAACACGAAATAGGTAGGCGCCTGAATGCTGACGCTGTTTCTTACCAGCCCTTCGCGAGTCACCACCCGCTTGATTTCTTCTTCGCTTTCTGCCGGCGCCGCGGCAGCTCGAGCGCTTATGCTCGTCGTGGCATCCGTAGCGGTCGGCGGAGTGGTGATTGCGCCCGCATCAGCCGGGGGCGGTATGGTTTCGACCTTCGCTGTCTCCAGCGGCTTCGCGGGTTGTGTTGCCGCGAGCGCCTCGCCCGGCGGTGCGATGCGCGGTTGCAGCAGATGCGCGGCGACGAACGCGTACGTATTCGCGGGCGCTTCGATCTTCACCCATGGGCCTTTCACTTCGATTTCTTTGATGGCTGTGCCCTGGTCGATACGCCCAAGCACACTGTAGTTTTCGCCCGGGCCGCTGCGCATATTCAGCCGCTTTGACTTCACCGTCTTTGTGTTCGCGTCAATGTAATCTGAGTGCACCCACACACCGACGCTGGGCGGCAAAGCAATTTTTGCCCAGCGCGCAGGTTCGTCCGTCTTTGGTTTCTTCAACGTCACTTCATCAATGACCGTCACCTGCTCGCCGCGCTTCAGGGAAGCAACCACTTCGCTGTTAATGGCTGCCTGGCCGCGGACGTTTGCGTTTTTAGTGTTCACGACGGCCGGCCCGGGCGTCAGCGGCAATTGCGGCTGCGCCGATGCCGCGCTTGTGCTCGGCTTTGACTTTGCGGCCTTGGATTTTGCAGGCTTGGACT
This sequence comes from Pyrinomonadaceae bacterium, assembly GCA_035274925.1. Classification (GTDB taxonomy): domain Bacteria; phylum Acidobacteriota; class Blastocatellia; order Pyrinomonadales; family Pyrinomonadaceae; genus UBA11740. The sequence continues at coordinate 920 of DATENS010000284.1, forward strand.
TGGCGGGGGTGCTTGGTTTTTTGGCATCGCCGTTTCCGGCGCCGGGCGGTAATTGATCATCGGCCAGCGCGACGTTCGCGCATAGCAACGCGGTTAAAATCATGACGCTCTTCATAATCTTCATTGGCCAAGTAGAGAGATTATCTCGCCGTCTGTCAACGTTCGCCAGCGCCCGACTTTCAGTTCGCCCAGTTTAATTTTTCCGATCTGGACGCGCTGCAACCGAAGCACCTTCAGACCGAGCAAATCACACATCCGGCGAATCTCGCGGTATTTGCCCTCCAGGAGTTCCAACTCGAGCACGCTTTGTTTGTTGCTCGCGGAAATCATTCGCGCCTTTTGGGCCTTCAACCGTTCGCCCTGATCAAAAACGCCCACGCGCAATTTGTCCAGCACGTTTGGCTCGACGCGCCCCTCGAGCGTGACGATATATTTTTTGGCCACACCGTACCGCGGATGCGTGAGTCGCAACGAGAATTCTCCGTCGTTGGTCAGGAACAATAGCCCTTCACTGTCGCGGTCCAGCCGTCCCACTGAATACAGATGCCGCCATTCTGCCGGCAGCAATTCGCCAATCGTCTGCCGTCCCGAAGGATCGTTCCGCGAACACACAACGCCGCGGGGCTTGTTCAGCGCCACGTAAATCTTGCGTTTGGCCTTCACCGGCGTGCCGTCAACCGTAACACGATCTTGCCGGGGATCGACTTTCGTGCCGAGTTCTCTCACAACGGTGCCGTTCACTGTCACGCGGCCTTCGACGATGATTTGTTCGCTCGCGCGCCGAGAGGCAATCCCCGCTTCGGCCAGATACTTTTGCAACCGCATCGTTGCACTGTATGGGGTTGAGTACGCCTTTGACAATCCACGCTCTTTTTGCTGTAGTTAGACTACCTTGAGTTCTCTCCATCTTAAAGGTTGGGTGCGCCTTTGCGCCCTCATGCTGGCATGCTGGACTGCGTATTTTCGCGGTGTTGTGTCGGCAGCCAATTTGACTCCGATGCGGTTCGATGTTCTCTCAAGGACAACGGCATGTTCCGGTCCATTGCCGGCTTCAGTACATCCGTACGGCAGTTTTTTGAACATGAGTTGGACCAACATCTGCGCCGATGCCGAGGCACTGGAGGTCACGTTCGACGCTCAAACGCATTTCGAGGACGGGTTCGATTTCCTCCACATCGTCGATAGCTCCGGCGCAGAACTGGCCGGCAGTCCATTTACGGGTGATCGGCTCGCAGGCAAAACGGTATTCGTCCGCGGAAACAAAGTCGTGCTCCGTCTGGAAACCGATAGCGCGGTTTCCGACTGGGGTTTCAAAGTCGCGAGCATTTTTGTGCGCCGCGCCGATCCCAATCCCCTGACGGTCGCGCGCCAGGACCTGACTGTCTTTTGGGAAGTCCAGAATCAAGGGGCGGTGACGGCGCCTGCGCCGTGGTACGGCGGCGTTTACGTTTCTACGAACCCGGCGTGGAGCACCGCGGCCATCCCGATCCGCCGCGAGTTGGTGGGGGAGCCGTTGGATTCAAGTGCAAATTACTCACAAATAACAACACTTAGCGTCCCGAATGTTGGGGCCGGCGATTATTATCTCATCCTGCGCGCTGAGGATGAGCAGCAAAGCACCAATGAATTGGCAACCCCGTTGCGCATTGAGAATGTGGATCTCGCTGCAATCGGTTTGAAAGCACCCGCCAGCGCCGCGCCACAAGAACAGATATCTGTTACATGGATCGCCACCAATCGCACTTCGCGAGCCGCCCTGCCCGACTGGTATGATTACTTGTATATTCGCCAGGGGCCGAACTCGAATTTTGTCGATCGGGTATGGCGGAACGCAACGGTGCCGGCCGGCGGAACATACAGCGTCAAACGGACAGTGACCATCCCGACCGTGGCGGCTGGGACTTACGATCTGGAAATTCAAGTCAACCCACGCGACCTGGCGGAAACGAATTTGACCAATAACCTGATCTCCGTTCCCATTTCGATTGTGGCGGCAGACCTCGTCGGCGTGACGGCCGTGATAGACGGGGCAGTGGCGGGTGGCGAGTGGTTTTCGGCCGGCTTCACGGTATCAAACGCGAGCTCAGCTACCGCTTATGGGCCTTGGCACGATGTCGTATATCTTTCGCGCACCAATCGCTTGACCGCGGAGGCGATTCAGGTCGCCGAAGCCGCGCAGTACGATGCAGTGTCACCGCATACGACCTATATTCAATACTTCGACCTGAATCTTTCGGCGGATTACACTGGTGATTGGTTTTTGCTATTCCAGGCGGACGGCGCCACTAACCTCTCTGATGGAAACATGGAAGATAATGTGGTCGCGGTGCCCTTGCGGATCAACGCGGCCGATTTAATCCCAACCAGTTTCAGGGCGACCATCGGAGGTTCGACGCATCTCGTAGCCAGTCCGCAACAGAC
>DATENS010000285.1:0-15230 GCA_035274925.1 Pyrinomonadaceae bacterium
GTTCATCGAGTGTGCGAGGATCGCATGAATCTGACGCACGCCTTCGGTCAAGGCTGCAGGTCCGGGTTGTAGAATGTAAGCGGACTTCACCTCGTAAAGATGATTGTCACGGACGGCACTGATTTGCTCCCAACCATCACGATGACGAATCAAGTCTTTCTTTACCTGACGACCACACCATGACCCAATGATCACCTGCGGATCGCGTTCGATCACGTCAGCCGGATTCACTACTCGATCCTTGGCGCCCTGATGCTGGCGCAGTTCGGGAAAGATGCATTCGCCTCCAGCAATTTCAATTAATTGCTCAACCCAGCGAATGCCGGAGATGAGAGGGTCATACCATTCTTCGAAAAGAACTCGCGGACGATGGGCGAAGCGCGAGGCTGAGGCCGCAATAGCGTCAAGTTCGCTTTGCAGACTTGTCACCAGCGTCATCGCTTTCTCTGGACAACCGACGAGGCGTCCAACAGTCAGGATCATCTCCAATACCTCTGTAACGCCGCGCTGATTGAAAGTCATCACGTTGACGCCACGCCGGATCAGTTCGGCTGCGATGTCCGCCTGCAAATCGGAAAACGCGAAAACAAGATCAGGCTCAAGTGCGAGAATCTTGTCGAACTTGGCGTTGATAAATGCGGATACTTTTGGCTTCTGTCTCGCCTCAGGCGGTCGCACGGTATAGCCGGAAACACCTACGACACGATCCTGTTCGCCGAGCAGATAAAGCGTCTCAGTCGTCTCTTCTGTCAGGCAGATGATCCGCCTTGGGTAGGATGTGAAATCGTTAGTCATTCATCGCCTCAGTCCCTGTTTGTTGATTTCCATTCGGCTTTTTCAAGACAGCTACGACACAAGCAGCTCTTGTATTTGGCTCGCAGCATTTGGAGCGTTGTCTCGCTGACTTGCACTTGGCCACACCAACAGCCCTTGAGCCCAAGCTCACACACAAATGGTTTTCCGCAGGCCGCACACTGCTGCGGCCTTCGCACCGTCGGTAAAATCTCTAATAGTTTTGCGCGCTATTCCCATCGTCATTCTCTCGGAGCCAGCTATCCGGGATTCCGTTCGCTGTTTATCTCCGACAACCACTGTTCGATCAGAGAAGCCAGTCCTAAATTATCTTCTCGGGAACGCACGGCGAGTCTTATGTATTCGTCTCCCAAACCCTGAAAGGAGTCGCATCGTCTTATCAATATTCGGTGCGCTTGAAGCCAGGTCGATAGCTGAGATCCGCAACCGCCCGGAAGTTTAGCTAATAAGAAATTAGCGGCAGACGGAAAAACCAGTAATCCAAGGCCGCGTAGCGCGTAGGCAAATTCTTCTCGCGCTAGATGGTTCATGTCGCGGGATCGCTCTGTAAATTCCGTCTCATTCAGTGCGGCGGTTGCTGCTTCGAGAGCGATGGTTGACACCGACCATGGATCAATCTGCGCTCTTATCGTCGCAGCTAGTTTCGCGCCGCATACCGCGTAACCGATACGTAAGCCTGGCATCGCGTAAAACTTGGTTAGTGAGCGCAACACAATCAGGTTCGCCTTGGTTGGTGCGAGTGAAAGCAGGCTTTTCTCTGGTTCGTAGTCGATGAACGCTTCGTCAAGCATTATCGAGACATTGTTTTCTTCCGCCGCATCAACTACTGAGAGCAGGTCTTCTCGAGCGTACAGGCAGCCGGTCGGATTGTGCGGCGAGTTCAAGATCACCAGATCGAACTCCTTAGACTTAATTGCTCGAACGAGTCTTTCAAACTCAGGATAGAAGGTGTCTTTCTCGGTCAAGCTCCAGCTTGTTACTGCACAACCCGCAGCCAAGCATGCCCGTTGGTACTCACTAAACGCGGGCTCAAATAAGAGAACTCTTGTAGGACAAAGGGCGTGCAGTGCAGCGAACATTAGCGACGCCGTGCCACTCCCTATAACTATCTCGTCCGCCATTAGCCGCTTACTCGCAGCTAGAGCGGTTGCAAACTCATTCGTGTCTGGATAACTCTCGACCTTGATCTTCCTCAGGCCATTTTCGATAGCCTGCCTAACTCCAAGAGGCACGCCCAGCGGATTTATGTTCGCGCTGAAATCAATCACCTGTTCGGGATCGATCCCCCAGCGGCGGGCCGCAGCGTGCACTTGTCCGCCATGCACTGCGCGATACTCCAAGGTCTTTGACGGTTTTGTTGCTGCGGTGAATCATTCCGATAACAGATTGGCGCTTTGACAGGCACGACGTATCAGGCGCTTCCAAATCTTCGCTTCCTTAACTGTCGGATACACTCCGATTAGTTTTTCCAGCTCACGCTGTGCATGCTTGTTAAGTTCAACCTGCTTGCGATTCCCCAGTAGGATGATGGCCCGCTTAAGTTCCGCGTCGTTCTGCGGCAGGCGCGGAGGTAAATCACTAATCAAGGATTTGTTTGTTTTTTCTTTCATATGCTTCTAATAGACGTATCAAAGGCACTCTCTATCTAAGAATCAAGAGTCGCCCACCAATAGTCAGAACAAACATCAACAGAGATACTCCGATGGTGAGACGAGCAGCATTCGTCAATGCGCTGTTGTCCAACGCATTCCGGTTCTCACCGATATATGCTCCGTAATTCCGTTCGCCTTGGTAGAAATTGGTTCCACCCAATCGCACTCCAAGAGCGCCGGCCATTGCCGCTTCTGACTGCCCGGCGTTCGGGCTCTCGTGTTTCCATCCGTCAAGCAACCGGATTCGCCATGCGGCGCGCCAATCCAGACGCAAAGTCCACGAAGCCAGCACTATCAGCAGCGCGGTCAAACGCGCAGGAATGAAGTTCGCAACATCGTCCAGTCTCGCTGCAACCTTTCCGAAGAACTCATATCGTTTGTCTCGGTGTCCAATCATCGAGTCGAGCGTGTTTATTGCTTTGTAAGAAAGCGCAGCCGGCACACCACCGATCGCGAGGTAGAGCATCGGAGCGACAATTCCGTCTGACGCGCTTTCGGCAAGCGTTTCAATCGTGGCCCTCGTCACCTCCGAGTCGTCCAGATTCATCGTGTCGCGTCCCACAATCCGCGCAACCTGGACGCGCGCCGATTCTAGATCGCCATTCGCGAGACACCGTCCCACTGCAAGTGCTTCATTCAGTAGTGAACGCGTGGCCAGCGTTGTCATTGCCAGGTAAAGCGACGCAATGAACAGTAGCGTCTGATTACGACTTTCCGATCCAGCGCAACAGTCCCCAGCTACCGCCTCCGAATACGCTAACGACCACCAGCGTCAGCAAAAATCCGGCTATGAATTCACTGGTCGAAGTGCGCGCCACACGCCGAAGCATCTGTTCACCATGCTTAATCATTCGTCCCATCCAGCGCACTGGGTGGGGCAACCACGCAGGGTCGCCCACTAACCAATCAAGGATGTAGGCTAAGACGAGCACCCATACTGAAATCATCTCTGCTCATCCAACGCGCTGTAGATGAGATCCAGTTTCAAATTGCGCCGATAGTGATCAGCCACCGCGTCGTAGCGTCTTTCACGTTCGGCAAGTGGATCGATCACAATTGTCGAAGGTTTTTTCCCCCGCAATCTTCGCCAGTGATTTACCAGCCAGCTCAAACCCTCAGCCGAATCAAAAAGTCCATGCAAGTAGGTGCCAAAGATCGCGCCGTCCGCGCTGATGGCGCCATCGCGCAAGCTTTGCCCCTCGCCCAACCGCGTAAGTTGAAACACCGGCTGAACGCCTGGTCCCAACACCGTATCTCCCAGGTGAATCTCATAACCCGCGAACAACGGATCGCCATTCCCACTGGCAAAACCCGAGGATTCACAAAAGCGTGCGGTTGCTTGACGTGTGATTTTTTCGCGGGCCAGGACTGTGGTTACATTCAGGAAATTTAGACCCGGCACGGTCTCGATGTCGCTTTCGGTCCCATGCGGATCTCGAATCTCGCGACCCAGCATTTGGAAGCCACCACAGATGCCCAAGAGCGGTTTGTTGGCGGCAATATGTTCCTCGATCGTACGCTCCCAGTCGTTTCGCGTGAGCCAGAGAAGATCAGAAATGGTGTTCTTGCTGCCAGGGAGAATCAGTACGTCTGCAAATCGCGCATCGTCGGGTTGTCGCGTGTAATAGAGAACCACGTTAGTTAAGTTCTCCAAGGCGGTGAAATCGGTAAAGTTGGAAAGGTAAGGCAGTCCAACTACGCAGACGGCGAGCTGGTCTTCACCGCTCTCAGCATGCGGTGGTCTCACGGCACGTCGTTCGAGCGAGACACTGTCTTCATCATCGATGCCATGATTGTGCAGATAGGGAATCACGCCCAGACATGGTTGTGACAAACGCTCTTCCAAGTAATCAATGCCCGGCAGGAACAAACTGACGTCGCCACGGAATTTGTTAATCAGGAACCCACAAAAGCGCTCTTGTTCTTGCGGCTCAAGCAAAGCAAAAGTGCCAACAAGCGATGCAAACACTCCCCCGCGATCAATATCCGTCATCAACAGGCACTTCGCATTGGCGATCTCCGCCATCTTCAAATTGACCACATCACGATCCTTCAGGTTCATCTCAACTGGCGAGCCTGCGCCTTCCAGCACAATGATTTCGTGACGCGCTGCTAGACGTTGATAGGCTGAAGTGACTGCTTCAAGCAGTTGCGGCTTGAGTTCGTAATAGTCAACACCTTGGTAGTTGCCGAGTACCTTGCCATTGATGATTACTTGCGAGCCCACATCTGAAGTCGGCTTGAGCAGAATCGGATTCATATCGACGTGCGGTTCAACCCGCGCGGCTTGCGCTTGCGTCGCCTGCGCGCGCCCGATTTCGTGACCCTCGCGAGTAGCAAAGGAATTGAGCGCCATGTTCTGCGCCTTGAAGGGCGCTACATCGAATCCGTCCTGTCGCAAGATGCGGCAGAGCGCCGCCACCGTAAGCGATTTGCCCGCGTCGGAAGCTGTCCCCAAAACCATTAATGCTTGTGCCGCCGCCATCCTCGAACTACATCGCTGAGTAACGTTGCTGCCTCCGCATCAAGATTAGAAAGACTGGCCCGCCCAACAGTGCCGTAATCGCCCCGACCGGCAATTCCGTCGGAGAGATAACTACGCGCGCGAGCGTGTCAGCAAGAATTAGAAAAGCCGCGCCCAGCAGGAAAGAAGCAGGCAACAACACTCGCACGTCCTGACCAAATAAAAGTCTCGCGGCGTGCGGCACTATCAGGCCAACAAAACCAATTGTGCCGCCGACCGAAACCGTCACGGCGACTATCAGCGAGCTGGCTGCGAAGACCATGCGTTCCGTTCGTCGCACATCCACGCCGAGACTGGCCGCTGACTCTTCGCCCGTCGCCAAAAGATGAAGGTCGCGCGCATGACCAAGAAGCACCAACCAGCCGGGGATCAGAAAAATTAGCATCTTCCAGATCAGATCAAAGCCGACCACGTCGAGGCTGCCGATCAACCAGCGCAGGATCTGCAATGACCGACCGTAGCTCGCCAGGTACTGAATTATCAGGACTCCCGCAGAAGCACTGAGATTTAAGACGACACCGGCCAAAAGCAAGGCTCCGGGCAAAATCACACCACCGCCGGAACGAGCCAACCGATACACCAAAACTACAGATACGGTGGCGCCGGCAAACCCAGCGATGAAGATCAACGGCAGGCCCGCGAAGGCGGCTCCCAATCCAAATGCAATGGCGATACTTGCCCCTAACGACGCGCCACCAGAAACACCCAACGTGAAAGGCTCGGCGAGAGGATTTCGAAAGAGCGCCTGCAGGGCTGCTCCCACCGTAGCGAGCGATGCGCCCACCAGCCCGGCCATGACCACACGTGGGACTCGCAGCCGAAAAAAAATCGCCCGCGCAATGGGATCACTTTTGAGCGCCGCCACGTTGAGCGGATGGTAGCCGACGTAAAGACCGATCAAGATCGCAACGAGAAGAGCCACCAACAAAAGCGGAAACGCCAGCCGCAGTGGCACCCCTGCACGCGCTCTGGGTTTGCCATGAACATGCAGCGTGGCCGATTGACTTTCAGGAGGTTCGATTCTTTCCATCACAAGTGATCGTTTCAGCGCACGCGATTAGAAAGTGAAGGCTCACAACTCGGACCAGATGAAAGTGCGCCCTTCACTGCGAACAGTGCGCACCGGTGCGTCATAGATGTCACCCAGCACACTATCGTTGAGGACATCCTCGGGCGTACCGCTGGCAACCATGCGCCCGCACTTCATTCCGAAGATCAAATCAGCAGCGGCATCGAGCAACATCAGATCATGTGTGATCATCAACACAGCTATGCCGCGCTCATCCCTTAACCGGCGCAGCGCTCGCGCCAGTTGCGTGCGGTGTTTCAAGTCAAGCGAACTCGCCGGTTCATCCAACAACAGGAGCTGCGGTTCCTGGGCTAGTGCGCGCGCTACAGTAACAAGCTGCCGCTCGCCTCCCGACAACTCGGTTACGGGACGTGCCGCCAAGTGAGCAGCGTCAAGCGCATCAAGCGCCGCCAGCGCGATCTGTTCGTCCTGGGCGCTCTCAAAACGAAATCTGCTTCCGTAAGGACTCCGGCCAGTTAGAACCACTTCCATGACGGTAAAAGGAAAAATTGTAGGCGTTGATTGCGGCACATACCCTATCCGCTTGGCGCGTTCGCGCGGCGCCAGGACTGAGAGTGAGAGGCCATTGAAGCGCACCTCTCCGCTGGCTGGTTTAAGCAGTCCTGCCAGCAGGCGGATTAAGGTTGACTTGCCCGACCCGTTCGCGCCGATCAAGGCGCCCATCGCACCTCGGGGCAGCATCAGAGAAACATCCGCAACGACCGGCAGCGTCCCATAGGCGAAGTTCAATTGCTGGGCCTCGATAATCGATCCGATCACACCAAAGTGGATGCTGTGCGTTCCTTGATTCTCAGCGGCCATCAGGAAAGCTCTCCGGGTGCAGGGCACGCGCAAAGAGTTGCGCCGTGTGACCAACAAACTGACTTGGATGGATCACTGAAGGGTCCCGCATCGGGTACACGCGCTTTTCCCGCACCGCCTTCACTTCCGCGAGTTCACCCCAGACCGCAATCGGGTCTTCAGCCAACTTACCAGCCGCGCCTTGGACCATGTCAATGATCACTTCTGGATTCATAGTGAGCACCGCCTCTTTTCCGATCTTGCCGTAACCGTGATCTCCGGGAGAGGCGATTGATTCACCCCCTGCTATCGTAATGAGTTCGTCGAGATAGCTGCCGCGCGTCGCGGTGTAGAGATCGCGGACCGTACCTGGAACGCGGTCCACGACGCAGAGCACCTTGGGGCGCGGTCGGTTCGCGACCGCCAGCCGGACGGCGTCGATTTCGCGCTGTGTCTGGGCGGCGAGGGCCGCTGCTTCTTGTTCATGGCCGGTGGCGCGACCGATCTCACCGATTGAATTAAGGATATTGGCGAGCGTTAGGTCAGTCATAAACAAAGAATGGACGCCGAGTGCCTCGAGTTTGTCCCGCAGAAATGGCGCTTGGGCAGCGGCACCGATCACGAAGTCGGGTTTAAGCGCCATGACCTGCTCAAGATTCGTCTTGTCCCATCCATTCACGCGCGGCTTGTTCTTCACATCGTCGGGGTAGGTACAGAATTGGGAAACGGCGATGACCTGGGGCCAGGCTCCTATGCCATAGAGAATTTCAGTCACACTCGGGCTGAGTGAAACGATTCGTTGTGGGCGAGCCTCACTGGTCGCTTTCTGTTGTGACGACTGCCTTCCACGACAACCGGGGAACATCAGAGTCAAGAGCGCCAGCGCTAGGAATAATGAGACGCTAATTCGTGGCTTGATCATTGTTTCGTTTTCCCATCTACCTCTGTTGCTTTCACGTATGGACAATGACGGCAGCCCCGCTCACAACAGTAACCACGCCGCAGGTGATAGCGAGCTGTAAAGACCATCAGTCCGCGCTCGAAGTAATAGTCCTCACCCTCGACGAGTTCTGCGTTGAGGCTGCCGCCCTCTTCCATTTCATTAAAAGTTGAACGCAGCACCCGCGCGGCCCGTCCGACCCGGCGTGCGAAATCCGCTCTCGAAATACTCGCGGTCGAATAAATTGTCGACGTAGCCAAAGAAGCGGAGCGAACGGTTTTCACCGCCCAACGGTAACGTGTAACTCGCACCCAGGTCGGCCTTGGCTAAACCTCGAAAACGATAACCACGACTGGCGAATGTGACCGGGTCAAAGATCGACCCGATATGGTCGCTGGATGCGGCGAAATCGAAATTGACGAGGACCCGACGGCCGAAACGTTGCGTAGCTACCATCGAGAATTGATGATCGGGAATCACCACTGCCCGAAGAGTCCCGGGTACTTGAGGCGTACGCTGTAAGCTCTTTGTAAATGTATAGGCTGCAGAAACAGTAAGCGTGCGTGTCGGCGTCGCGTTCATGCTCAACTCCGCGCCACGCGCGATACCGCCATCGGTATTGCGATAACCAATGAAGCGACCGAATGGATCTGTTACCGGATTAATCCCGCCCGAAGAGTCGAAGATAATCACTTTCTGAAGCTCCGTGTAGAAATAAGTCGCGGAAGCCCGCAATCGGTTTTTGTAGAACGTCTGATCGATACCGGCGTCAAAGGCAATCGAACGGTCCGGCTCCAGGCGCGGATCACCGAACACGAAGTAGCCAAAACTATCGAAGGAGCTACCAAACCGTTCGAAAAGCGACGGAGCCCGGTAACCATTGCCGACGTGAGCCCGGAGCTTCGTCCCCGAGGAGCGGAACACGTAGGCAATCGAGCCATCACCGGTATAAGCCGTAGGCGGAGATTGAAATGTAATTCCCTGATACGGCGCAGATGCTGCTGGAGTGAATACCGGTCGTTGAAGCCTGAAAAACTGCGCGCGAAAAGCTCCGGAGATTTGCAGCCGATCGTCAAAGAAGCGCATTTGATCCTGCACAAAGAAAGTGTGACTGGTCTGGGTTACATCAACATTTGAGTTGTCTGCAGGATTGACCAGGATTGAAGGATTGTTGAAGTTCTCACTTTCAAACTCATAACCACCCGTAATGTAGTTGACGCGCCCGGCCCGCACATCGACACGTCCATTGAACGTATGAATACGCCCATCGAAATCCGATCGTCTCGAGCCACCTATTGGTTGGAAGCCAACTCCCAGCGGCCCGCTGATGGTGCTCCGGTTCGTCGCCAAACCTTGATACCTGAGGGTATATCCGAAGGTTTCCGTCGGATGGTGCGTGAAGACAACTGCGCCGTTGAAGAAGTTTGACTTTCGCAAATTGTCCGGGTCGTTTGCAGCCGGTATGAAGGTGGCGGAGCCCACAATCAGCTGCGAAGGAGGAACGCCCGCTTCGAAGCGAAGTTGTTGGTCCAGCGCGAGCGGAATCGCTTCGATGATGCCAGTCGCAGGCAGAGTACCGATGCCTTGAGGACTGTTATTCAGTTGTACGCGCGACTTCGAGGCGTAGATGCGTCCGGAGAGAGTGGCGGTTGGTGTCAGACGGAAAAGAACGCGCCCCTGCCCATTGGTGTTGCGCGCTTCATCCTGACCATCAAGGCCCTTCGAAACATTGAGAAACGAAAAGCCGCCACTGTAAACCACGCGATTCTCATGTGAACCACCGCCAACCTGGGCTCGGCTGCGAAACAATCCCAAGCCGCCGCCCTCACCTAAAAGATTTCCGTGTATGCGCCCACCACCCTCGTCAGTTACCAGATTGATGACGCCGCCGATTGCATTCGAGCCATAGAGCGACGAACCCGAACCGCGCAGGACCTCTACTCGGCTGACGTCGGTAACCATCAAGTCCTCGAGGAAACCGGAGGCGTCACCCTGCGTCGCAGCAGCGTCGCGGAAGCGCAGACCATCGATTAACACGGCGGTATCTTCGCTGCGCAGACCACGTGTCTTGATGGAAGTGAAAGTTCCCGGTCCGCCCAGTTGCTGTACGCGTAAACCGGGAACAGTCCGCAAAGATTCTGCGATTGCCGACTCGTCGCGTTCGTCTATGCCTTGGCCATCCACGACGGTCACTGCTTTTGACACCTCATCAACCGTTTGCGGTGTGTCAGAGGCAATGACCACAACCGTGCTGCGCACGCCTGACAGTTCCAACGAAATATCGAGCGTCGTCGTCTTGCCTTGTTCGACAGTTGCCTCCTGCGCTGTCGCTGAAGCAAACCCGCTGGCCGAGGCCTCAATGAGATATTCGCCGGGCGCTAACTTCTCGAAGCGATAAGTACCAGTTGAATCCGTGGTCGTGGCGAGTCTGAAAGTGCGTTCATGTCCATAGATCGTTACTGTCGCGCCCGGCAGACTCGCTCCCTGCGGATCTTTTACGTGGCCGGTAATCGACGTGTTATTAGTCGCCTGTGCTTGAACTAGCATTAGGTTCGCTAGCGCGAAGCCGATTGCCAATGCGGCAACCATCAAAGTTGTCTTCTTAATTCTCTTCATGACTGCAGTGTCTCCTTCTCCTCCCCTTCGGAAGATTGGCAAAGACGCGCTTTTGAGGCTGGTCTCCTGACTTCGGCCAAAATGCTGACCTACTCTCCGCACCTTCCCATCCCTTAATAGGACAGTGGTTTTCATCGCGGATTTCGTTGCCGTTTACAGTTGCGAGGGCAGTGGCGGCATTGCACCGCTCTTCCCACACCTCGGGCGCATCGGTTATCGAAACAGATGGAAGCGATGGTTACGCAGAATTTGTAGGCAGGGAAAGAAGCGTCAACACAGAGAACCAAAATGAAAGACGCCCTCGATCTGCCATATGGAAGATCGAGGGCGTCCTAAACTTCGATGCTTAGAGCCGGCAGGTAATCGCGGTTGCATGGAGCCAATTACACCGACTTCAGCGCTTGACGCCACTCGCCCTCTCCCGGAGCGTAAGTGGTCGCTTCCGTCCAGCAGCAGGCAAGGTTTCCTGACTTCCGGCGCGTAGCTTTGCGGCCTTCCCAATCTCTCAACGAGACCAGTGGCCATTGAAGTGGAAGCTACACAAATTGCCGGTACACAGTGGCGGGAACCGTGCGGGCATCACACCCGCTTCCCTTGTCACCCTCTATGGGCACCTGCGACGGTCCAACCTCGAGATCCCTCCGGATCACGAAGTTGAAATAGCGATCTAATCTAAATGTGCAAAGAACATTTCGCGTCAGATTGAAATTTCCCCAACGCGAGTGCCGTCACTCTATACCTCGGGTGCTTTAGAGGTCAAGGCAGGTCCAAGCGACACGAAAGGCAAGGGCTAAAAACGATCAATCCTGCGGACTAAGTACGTCGTTCGTGGCTAATTGTGAAGTTGGGGCAGTATTTCTTCGTACGGTAATACCTCGCTTTGGTTTAGCTCTGTACAATTCACGGTGATCTGTAATTTATTGATGACTATTGGACGAGGCTCTGTGCGCATGGGCTTGACTTGGGGACGCAAGCGCTGAAGAGTCTGGATACCTCCTTGAGGAATCCGTCTCGCGGATTCCCATCATGGTCTTCGTTTCCTGTTCTTCAGCTATCGCTGCTAATTCCTCTTCAATTTCCGGGTATTCTCGCTCTCTTTGGGTGAGTTCCTCGGCAGCTTCGTCATTAGCTTCTGCCGGTAGATTCGTGACATTGATTGTAGGTATTTGGGATCTAAATAGAATTCCAGGAGCTGCTAGCCGACTCGCTAATTGCTGTACTTCGTTTTCAGCTTCTATCTCATCTTCACTAGCATCGCTAGAAAAAGTTCGCGGCCTTGGCAAGGCTGTGAGTTGAAAGCTGCCGGGCCCTCCCGACATAACCCACGACCAAAAGACGAGGTCGTTGTGAACCTGGCTGTTGTAATCACGAGATGCGCGTTTAGTTGATAATTTATTGACCTTGCCTCCCTCAAGCAATTTAGTGACACCGTTGAGCGTAAAAACATAGCCAGGGACAATCTGTAAAGCCCAACCCTCGTCGAACTGGTCAAGCATGAACGAAAAGGACTCGTGCTCCCAATATCGGACTCTTCCCGATGCCGGTGAGACGATGGGCTTAGTAACACAGTCCTAGTCGGTTTTCGAACTCGGGACTGATATGTGATTACACGCTTACCATCTTCGGCATTCGTTCGCGGGAAATATGCCCGTTGGCGTTTCCTATCGACTATCAATGCGCGATTTCCGAGATGCCGGGATATCGATTCGTTTCAGTAGCCAGACCAAATGATGTTTCCGGTCGCCCTCAAAAAACTCATTAGTCTCCAAGGCTTTGAGGGTAGATCGATCCACTTGGTTTCGCAGCGGGTTGCTTCGGTCAGTTAAGTCAAAGAAAGTCACTAGATGAGGCGGCGTTAGAATGAAAGGCGGCAGCCATCCAATCGGAGCATTCTCCCAAACGTCCTTTACCCTTTTGGCGCGAGTCTCAGCACACCAGACTCGAGACGGCATCTCCAGAAGCTCAAGAAGATTCGCCAGCAAACTTAGTGGCAACTACGAGGGGGGTGGCTGTACCAGTACTTGCGTCAACTGTCTCGCGGCGCGCGTATACGTTGACTTGGAAGTTGGTATTTTCATCCACTCGCTCCGATGCAGGGGAGCGTGACTTCACAGTTGAAAAGAAACTCAGCGACCTTGAAAGCACGATCGCTCCGATATGGAAAAGGTTCGCGAACGGATTTTTATTACTTGAGAATTCTACGCTTCGTAAAGGGATTGGACTGTTCACAGCAACGCTCTTCCATCGAAATCCACAAAATCTTCATCACGCGTCTTTCTGATCGCATGTATTTGACAAGGTCAAGGCCTTCCAGAAAAAGGCATATTGATGTCCAGAATCGCGGCCCTGAATTTTGAATCCGCCTGAAGGACGCGATAAGCCTCGCGACCATCACCGGCCATTGCAGGAAGACGCGACTAGGTGTCGGCCATCTAAATTTCAGTTGATATTGGCTCAGAGAGCGAACCCTTCAGTGACTGGAATCAGAATGCAAAGAAGGACTATGTAACGAGCCCGACTTACCCTCGGACAATAGTTTTCGCGCGCGTACTAAATATTTATGTGCCTGACGCCAGTGGATCACTACTGTGTAAGGCACAGTCGAGCTGAAAAACCGCTCAGTTGACGTAGTGGTCGCGAAGGCGGCGCGGAGGGTCTCAACCTTAATAACTTTTTGGGGTTCCAGTCTGGCCCACCAAAAAGTACCGTCGCGATAGGAGTACAAAGAGTTACTCAAGTGATTTTTGAGTTTGCCGTCGGATAATTCTGCAAGAATTGATTGAACCTCTCTAGTCACCTCGTCCAACTTGTGACTGAATGTCTCGAGTGGAATGCGAGCAAGCCTGCCGTCGCTTTCGAATTCCCCATAGGACTGGTGCGTCAAAACATTCGCTCCCAAATGTTCCAAGGCAGCGATGGCACGGCGGGCTAGGATGGAATCGTTACTCTCGGATGGAGATGACAATGGCGTTGGCGAAGCCATGGTTTCCGCTATCTGTGCTTGAACCGATTGCAGTCCGCTCAGCACAGTAAATGACAAGAAAAACAAAAGCTTGCGTAGGTGGTGTCGGGTACCCAACATGCACGATTTGCCCTACTCTCTTTGTGGGCTCGGTAACCTTCAATATAAATGTTCGTGCCGAGTATTGGCTACATGTTATTTCTTGTAATTGTGTTGCCGCCGCCGACTGACAATCCATTGAAGTGACACGGTTTGTCACTCGCAGCAACGTGTCTTGCCCTGACACTGAATTGTGACAACGTTCCCACTTTTCCTATTGACGACTCTGATTTCGGTCTATAAGAATTGATTTGACACGGAGTCATTACCGGACTCCTCTTGGTTGTAGTCGGCCGAGCCCATTTCTTGCCCATTCCTTACGTCCCGGAGAAGGCCACATGAAGTTCAAGCACTGGTTACTCGAAAGATATCCGCGCGTCTCCCAAGTCGGTGGATTACTCGTAATACTCATTAGTGCTGCCGCGTTGATAGGGTGGTTCGCGGAACACCCTGCGCTAAGAGGAATTCATCCTGCTTACATACCGATGGCTCCAAACACTGCGGTTGTGTTCGTGTTGTTGGGTACGGCACTAATAATCCCGGGAAAGCGATCACTCAGTTGGCCATGGCTTTCGCGCGCGGCAATTTTGGTCGCTGCGGTTTTCATAGTCGCAAGAATGGGTGAGTACCTCACTTCACTCGAACTTCGAGTTGATCACTGGCTGTTTCAATTTCCTTCGGAAACGCTTGGTCTCGCTCCGGTGGGTAAAATGGCTTTCCTGACCGCGCTCACCTTCTTGCTGTTGAGCGGTTCAATGTTGCTGCTAACCTGGCCAAAGCGGTGGTTTTCAAGACTGGGCCACGCGCTGTCCATTGTCGTTACTTTCATCGGGCTAATCTTTTGCCTGGGATATTTGTATGGCGCACCATTGATGTATAGCGGCCGATCGATCCCGATGGCCCTGAACACGGCGCTTTGTTTTCTGATCGCCGGATCAGGACTAGTGATAAAAGGTTCCTGCCGAAATGCCGAGGAACGGCAAGCCGCGAGAGAAGCCTTGCAACGGGCTCATGCCGAACTCGAAGATAGAGTCCGAGCGCGCACAGCCGAACTCGAGCAACAACAGCAATATCTAAGGGCGATTGTAGAAACCAGCCCAAACCAATATTCGTCAAGAATGCTGAGGGACAATTTACGTTGATCAATCCCGCCGTGGCCCTCGCTTACGGCCGTCCAGCGAATGAAATACTAGGCAAGAAAGAATCAGATTTGAATGGCTATCACGCAGAGATTCAGACATTCATTCACGATGACGAAGAAGTGATTCGGACTCGTCAACCCAAGTTCATCCCGGAAGAAGAACTGACCAATCCGAGGACGCGCGAGACCCGGCTCTTCCAGACCATCAAAGTTCCGCTAACTCTTCCCGGCAACTGCGCGGTTCATGTTCTGGGAGTCGCGACGGACATAACGGAGCGCAAACAAACAGAGCAGGCGTTGCGCGATACAGAAGCGCGCTACCGGCTGTTGTTTGATAGCAATCCGTTGCCGATGTGGGTCTACGATCGCGACACCCTCATGTTTCTCGCCATTAATGATGCGGCCGTTTCGCACTACGGATACTCGCGCGAAGAGTTCTTGTCGATGACAATCAAAGACATTAGGTCGGCGGAAGAAGTTCCAACACTTCTCGATATAATTTCCAGTGAAAGCGGCTTTAATTCAGCCGGTACCTGGAAGCATCTTAAGAAAGACGGCAGTGTTATCGACGTTGAAATAATCTCCCATCCGCTACCGTTCGGTGGAAAAAATG
>DATENS010000286.1:0-2596 GCA_035274925.1 Pyrinomonadaceae bacterium
GAATCTATCTCACTAGCAACATCGCCGCATCACCAATTGTCTGGACAGAGCTGGGGCCTGCTACAGAGCCACCAACCGGCGGCGGCGGCGCTTGCGCGATCAAGTCGGCGACAATGGGCGGAACGACGTCGTTCTTTGTTCAGGTCGGAGCGTGCAACGGCCGAGATCCGGCCCAGTTATGGCGATTCGACGGCACGAATCCGGCGGGCGCATGGACACAGGTCAACTTGCCGCCCGGAGGCATCGGCATCTTCGACGTTGATCCGAACAATCCGAACCGGATCATCGCGTCGCAGCTCAATGGCAATAACGTCAACATGGTGCTAACGACAAACGGCGGAGCCAACTGGGCCACGCTTGCCGCGCTCGACAATTTGATGACAGGCGGCGGGACTTACCTGTATCGCAACACGCGTGGATCGAGACCGGGCGGTGCTACCGCGCATGACGGTTATGTGCAACCGACTCTAGTGGCCTTCGATCCGAGCGACGGAAACACAATTGTCGCCGGTGGCGCTGATTCGGGTGTCTTCATCAGCAATGACGCCGGAAATATATGGACCACGCTTACGGATAATTCCGGCGGAACATCCAACCCGCATTTACCGCGGCCGAGTTACGCTTATTTCGATCGCGAAGGCGGCCTGGTAAACATTTATGTCGGCACAGTAGGTCGCGGCGTTTGGCGCATCAGCTTCCAGGCGGCCACCGCCAACCTTGCGATCACCAAGACGGCTGCGCCGAATCCCGTGGTCACTGGTACGAATCTCACTTACACAATCAACGTCACGAACAATGGACCTGACGCAGCAGAATCGGTCACTGTCGTTGATAACCTGCCGGCCAATATTAGCTTCGTGTCCTGTGCGGTAGCGGGTGGGACTGGAGGCGCGTGCGGCGGCGTGGGTAACAACCGCACCGTGACGTTCACTTCGCTTGCGGCCAACGCCGTGGCGACGATCACGCTCGTGGCGAATGTGAGTTGTGCGTTAGCAGACGGCACGATGATCAGCAACACAGCGAGTGTCAGCTCGCTAGCTACTGATCCGAATCTTGCAAACAACTCGGCCACGGCAATCGCCATCGCGAGTAATCCGCCGCCAGTCATCAACCTCAATCCTCCAATCTCGCTCTGGCCTCCGAATCACAACTACCACACCGTGACGGTGGCGCAGATGGTCGCGAGCGTCAGCGACAACTGCCCGCTCTCGGATCAAGTGGCGATTGAAAAGGTGACGAGCGATGAACCGGACAACACTATCGGTGAAGGCAACACGGTGAACGACATCGTCATCGCCCCCGACTGCCAGTCAGTCCAACTGCGCTCGGAGCGCGCTGGACCAAACGACGGTCGCGTCTATGCCATCACCCTGCGGTTGAGGGACAGTGGCGGCGCCGTCACGCGCGTGGATTTCCTGGTGAGCGTGCCGAAGAGTCAGAATGGCAACGCGGCAGTGAAAAGCCCCACGGCGCTTACCGTACTGAGCGGTTGTCCGTAGGATCGCCTAAAGAATAGAACAAGTCAGGAACTGGGCTTGCCCCCGCTGTTTGAATCCATTGAGCGGGGGCAAGCCCCTCTTCCTGACTTGTTCTAACTCAGCATCACTTGAGAAAAACCGCTACGCCGTTCATGAACATCTGGACCGCCAGCATCACCAGCAGCATGCCCATCAGTCTTTCCATGGCGATAAGCCCACGCTCCTTCAGCAAGCGATAAAGCAAGGTCGACGACAACAGAATCACCGCGCTCAAAGCCCATGCGATAGTCACCGCCAGCAGCAACTGCGAGGTGACAACCGTTTCCGATTGCTCTAACAGTAAAAGCACAGCCAACGCGGATGGTCCAGCGACCAGCGGGATCGCAAGCGGCACGATGAACGGCTCGCCCTCGAGCGTCTCGCCGAAAAGCCCGCCTTCCTTCGGAAAGATCATGCGCAGTGCAATCAGGAAAAGAACAATGCCGCCGGCCACGCTGATAGTCTCCTGTTGAAGACTCAGCAGCGCCAGAACGCGCCTCCCGAGAAAAAGAAACACGAGCAGGACGACATAAGCGATCAGTATTTCTCGGATCAAAACGCGCCGGCGTCGCTCTGGCTGCACGTTTTTAAGCACGGACAGGAACGGCGGAATGTTGCCGAGCGGATCCATCACCAGAAATAGAGTCAGGATGGCGGAAGAGAGTTTCATGGTTTGGCGTCGGCAATCATAACCTCCCGCTGGTTGATCGGAAACATGTTTGAGTATAAAGATATTCTGAAAGGTAACAGAGATGAAGATTCTTATTGCTTACGACGGATCCGATTCCGCCGACACTGCAATCGACGGATTACAGCGCGCCGGTCTGCCGGCTGAAAACGTCGAGGCCATGGTCCTGTCAATTGGCGAAGTGTGGCTCCCGCCGTCAACGCCGGATGAGGTGGACCCGTCGCCGGCTATGCCCGGTCTTAAAGAGGCCCGTGAACGTGCCGCGCAGGTGATGGAAGAGGCTGAACAATTGGCCCAGCGCGGCCACAAACGAGTGCAGCAAAATTTTTCCGGCTGGCAGGTAAGCCACGAAGTGCGAAACGGCTCTCCTGGTTTTGAGCTGCTAAAGTTT
>DATENS010000287.1:0-7228 GCA_035274925.1 Pyrinomonadaceae bacterium
GTTTATCGGGGCCATGCCCATCGGCAACCTGATTGCCGGAGTTGCATCTCATCGATTTGGCGCGCCACGTACTCTGGCTGCCGGCGGGGTAATTATTGCGGTTTTTGTCACGGTGGTGGCTTTTCGCAGCCCGCGTTTGCGTGAGCTGTGAAAGGCCGCTCGCTCGTTTTGCGGAAGCCGTTTTTGTATGCCAAACTCTTTGCACATTCAAATGAGACATAGATTGATTTGCTCACAGCTCGCAATCGTCGGGCTGTTCCTTTTCGCGGCTGTAGCCTCGGCGCAGAGCGGCTGGACTTCGACAACTCTTTCATCCAGCGGCCGTGACTTGAATGCTGTCTACTTCAGCGATTCAAAACGCGGCTGGGTAGGCGGCGACAATGGCTTTCTGAGTCATACCGAAGATGGCGGAGTTACCTGGGTCGAACGCCGCATCAATGCTAAGCAGCAGGCGATTAACGATGTCTATTTTGTCAGTTCAGACTCAGGCTTTCTGTTGGCCGGCGACACCATCTTCAGCACTAATGACGGCGGCCACGTCTGGCAGGAGGCCCACAAATTTTCGTCTAGTGATTTTCAGGGCGCATCACCCGAGCTGTACAGCCTCAGATTCAATGGAAAGAAGCGAGGCTGGGTGGTGGGCTCGATCAGCCGAGGCGATAACATCGTCGGCAGCATACTCGCAATTACGCGCGACGGCGGCTCCACCTGGCAATTTCAGGAGGCGGGCACCAAACAGGAGTTGATTCACATCGACTTTGTTGATGATAAGCGAGGCTGGATTGTAGGCGCCGGGGGCGCGATCCTGCAGACCGATAATGCCGGCGAGTCGTGGGTCCGTCAGGATGCGAATACGAACGTGACGCTTTTCCACGTCGATTTTCGCAACGAAAAGCAGGGCCTGGCAGTGGGCGAGCGCGGCACAATTCTAATTACGAATGACGGCGGAGTTTCCTGGCGCAAGGTTGATTCACCGGCGCGGGGAACGCTGCTGAGCGTGCAGTTCGTCAGTGAGGACGAAAGTTGGATTGTCGGCCGCAACGGCGTGATCATGCGTTCAGGCGACGGCGGACACAGCTGGGTCGAACAGGAAAGCGGCACGAAGCGGCCTCTCTACGCGCTGTTCATGAATAAGAAAAACGGTTGGGCCGTGGGGAGCGGCGGACTTTTGCTCAGTTATAAACGCTGACTAATCTGCATCAGATATGGGGTTCTTCACACGACTAACAACCAAATTAGGATTGACGAAAAGTCACGGCGAGCGCCATCCGATTCGCGTCTTTCTGCTGGAAGACGACGAACGACGTTGTGAATGGTTCAGCAAGAGGTTCAAAGGCGATCATTTGGACATCGTCTGTGACGTGAAGGAAGCGAAAGAGCTTTTGAAGACTCGGAGTTACGATTCGATCTTTCTCGATCACGATCTGAGGCCTGAGCACTATGGCTCAACCACGAACGACGACGAACGGACGGGGTTTGCCATCGCGCATTTTCTTGCCGCGCATCCTCAATTGCAGCGCGCAGCCAGCATCATGGTTCATAGTTTCAACTCGGAAGGGGCCATGCGCATGGTGGAAGAGCTCAGAAGCGCGGGTCGGCATGCCGACTATGTGCCATTCCATTTCCTCGAAGACCGCATCAAGAACCTCTGGCCGCGGTAACGCGTGAATCGTGAATCGTGAATCGTGAATCGTAAATGGAGTTCTTCGATCCCTTACTATTCGCACGCCATCTATGTCTATTAAGCCCGACTTGACCGAACTATTTACAATTTACGATTAACTATTTACGAGAAAGAATGGTGGCCAGGGACGGAATCGAACCGCCGACGCCGGCCTTTTCAGGGCCGCGCTCTACCAACTGAGCTACCTGGCCGTGGCGAGAAGAGAAGTTGGCAGTATAGGAATCGCGCCAAAGAGTGTCAAACCCCTCGGAAAATTGCGCGATTTAGAAATCCGTTGACTGATAGTTTCGGGCGTGTATAATTTCGCCGGTCGGATGGGGCTGGCCCCAAAGCCAGCCGGTTGCAAGAGCCGTCCGCCACTTGAAAATCAAAAAGTACCCGCCTGTGCCAGCTCGGCCGCCGAATCGCGCCCCCCGTGATCGCTACCTTCGAGCTGGCACGCGTTATTTTTGGGACAAGAAAAAGCGGCTTCGACTGGTTAGTCGAAGCCGCTTTAATTTGTGACAACGCCCTCCCTCACGGTCGGGCTACTGCAAGGGATTACATGCCCATGCCGCTCATCCCGCCCATACCGCCGGGCATCGGAGCCTTGCCTTCTTCTTCCGGAATCTCTGAAACCATGGCTTCAGTGGTCAGCATCAAGCCGGCAATCGAGGCCGCGTTCTGCAGAGCAGTACGCGTGACTTTCGCTGGATCGATGACGCCGGCTTTCACCAAGTCTTCGTATTCCTCAGTCGCTGCGTTGAACCCGAAATTCTCGTTCTTGTCGCCGCGAATGCGTTCGACCACCACGGCGCCTTCGCGTCCGGCGTTCTGAACGATTTGACGCAGTGGCTCTTCGAGCGCGCGCTTCACGATGCTGACGCCGATGCGCTCGTCCGGATCGCCGCCCTTGCCGATCACGGCTTTGGCATCTTCCAGCACCTTCGCCGCACGTACCAGAGTCACGCCACCACCGGCCACGATGCCTTCTTCCACCGCGGCGCGGGTCGCATGCATGGCGTCTTCGACACGAGCTTTCTTTTCTTTCATCTCGGTCTCAGTCGCCGCGCCTACTTTAATCACTGCGACACCGCCGACCAGCTTGGCCAGGCGCTCCTGCAGTTTCTCGCGATCATAATCGGACGAAGTCTCTTCGATCTGCGCGCGAATGGTCTTCACTCGGCCTTCGATGTCGGACTGTTTGCCGGCGCCTTCGACAATCGTGGTGTTGTCCTTGTCGATGGTGATCTTCTTGGCGCGTCCCAGATCCGTGAGCTGAACATTCTCGAGCTTAATGCCGAGGTCTTCACTGATGGTCTTGCCGCCGGTCAGAGTTGCGATGTCCTCCAACATGGCCTTGCGTCGATCGCCAAAGCCGGGGGCCTTTACCGCCGCGACGTTCAACGTGCCGCGCAGCTTGTTAACGACCAGGGTCGCCAGCGCTTCGCCTTCGACGTCTTCAGCGATGATCAGCATTGGCTTGCCCATTTTCGCCACCTGTTCGAGCAGGGGAAGTAGGTCCTTCATCGAGCTGATCTTCTTCTCATGAATCAGAATCAGCGCGTTTTCCAGGGTCGCTTCCATGCGCTCGGGATCGGTAACGAAGTACGGGCTGAGATAGCCGCGGTCGAACTGCATACCCTCGACCACTTCCAGCGCCGTTTCCATCGTCTTCGACTCTTCCACGGTGATCACGCCGTCTTTGCCGACCTGATCCATCGCTTCCGCGATAATCGTGCCGATGGTCGCATCGCCGTTGGCTGAGACGGTGCCGACCTGGGCAATCATGTCGCCCCTAACCGGCTTGGCCATGCGGTGAATTTCCTCCACAGACTTTTCCACGGCCTTGTCGATACCGCGCTTGAGGGCCATGGGGTTGGCGCCGGCCGCGACGGTTTTCACGCCTTCGCGGTAAATCGCCTGCGCGAGCACAGTCGCCGTGGTGGTTCCATCACCGGCCACGTCCGAAGTCTTGGAAGCAACTTCGCGGACCATCTGCGCGCCCATGTTCTCGAGCGAGTCTTTCAATTCAATTTCTTTGGCCACCGTCACGCCGTCCTTGGTGATGGTCGGCGAACCGAACTTCTTCTCAATCACGACATTGCGGCCTTTGGGACCGAGCGTGATTTTAACTGCATCGGCGAGTTGATTGATGCCGCGCAGAATTGCCGCGCGCGAATCCTCGCCATGAACTACTTGCTTTGCCATTTCGTTTTCTTCTCCTGATTAAGTGATGTCGTCAATCTTAGTTAGCGGCGACGCAAGATTGCGTTACTTGCCGCCTTTTTTACCTGCCGCGGCGCGCTGAATGATTCCGAGAATCTCGTCCTCGCGCATGATCAGCAGTTCTTCGCCGTCAAGCTTGATTTCCGAGCCGCTGTACTTACCGAACAGCACGCGGTCGCCAGCCTTCACGTCCAGCGTCTGGCGGGTGCCGTCTTCGCGGTACTTGCCATCGCCGACAGCGACGACTTCGCCTTCCTGGGGTTTTTCCTTCGCGGTATCGGGAATGATGATGCCGCCACGAACCTGCTCGCCTTCTTCGATGCGGCGTACAATCACGCGGTCATGAAGCGGCCTGATATTCACTGCCATAGTCCAAATTGCTCCTTTTTCGTCGTTAGTTTAGGCACAAATGTGCTGAAATATTGCGTCTCTCAAAGGCACCAATTCTGGCAATCCATTAAGATGAGTGCTAGGAAATATAGTGAAGCTGAAGGGCGTTGTCAATTAGGGGAGGGGGCTCGTTTGACGTCAGATGAGTCAAGGGATGCTGATAGATCCTCACTCAAATTCGCGCGGATAGGCTCCTGGGAGTGGCGCCCGCCGTTAGAACAAGGCTTCTCCCTACTGAGTTGACGCCGGATGGGTTGACCTCGGCCCGCCTTGGCGTTATTAAAGTGGGCGCAAATCTTCAAGTGAGGTGAGCAATGTTCAAGTCCGACTTGGCAGCATCGCGGCGCTCGACTCGAGCGCGCTTCTTTCTAGTTCCGAGGCGGCTCATGGTCGTTGTTGTGGTTTTGTCTGCCGTAATGCTGACGACAACCCAACGCAGCACGCGCCTTCGCGCTGAGAAACTTTCAGTAAGTCACCGGTCCAGAACTACTGCCACTTCTCAGGACCAGAATAAGAAGGCGCCATATTGCTTTCGCCGCAAACGCGCGGGAAAAACCGTGAGCATCGAGACCGTAGGCGCTTGCAGTCTGATTGAAGGGTACCTGGAATACGATGTGGTCCATAAACGGTTATCGGAAGTAACCTCGGCGGATGGCAAGAAAGAATTTAGTGCAAGATACGTGTTGCTCAAAGGCCTTGATATTGAAAGCATTGACCAAAACGGTGTTCGGGCGAGCGGGTATGCCACATTCATAATAACGGCTGTGCAAAACCAGCCGCCAGATGACGCAACTGTACTCGAACAGGCTAAAGGTTTGAGGGATGCACCCGGCCTCGTGATGAGCGAGCGAGGCGTGATCATGACTGTCGACCTCAACAGATTCAGCACATTGACTCCGGAACAGCGCGGTCTGGTCACCGATGTGATCACACCGGATGGCCGGATCTATCTCCCGCTCGTGGGACAGTTTCGACCTGATGCTGAAAAGGGCCAGCGTCGACTGTTTACGACTCTGGCCGTTCATACTGAAAGTGGGCCGATCGATATTCCTATTGGTGAGATTGCTGCCTTTAAAACTGCGGAAAAGGTGGCGGCTCGTCCTCCCGATTCGCTTGATCCCAAAGTCATGGAGGCTTATGTCGGGACTTATGAAGACCCGGATAAACGTGCCGCGATCAACGTAGTCATAAAAGATAACAAGCTCATGGTTGAATTTGCCGGCCACACGGCGGAGCTAATTCCTCAGGCTGCGGACGAATTCAAGAGCGAAGGATCGACGATTAGGTTTCTGCGAGAAGAAGGACGGGTAACTCGCCTAGTCTTTAGTTTCGCCGGGCGCCAGCTGCAACTAAACAAGAAGTAATTTCACTCCGGAAGGAATGCTTCTCGTCGAACATCCTTAACCGCCGACCCAACAAGTCGTTAGACTGCGACCCGATCAATGCGCAACTTGTGTGGATGATCCCATCGCTACCGCTCCGGGTACTGACACGCGCCGGCTTAATGAAGATTTCTACCGCGATGGTTTCCAGCGTGAGCGTGGTACTTGCGTTCCTGGGCGCGATAGGAATTCACTCGCTTTGAGATTGTGTTGCGGTGGATGCCGAGGGCTTCGGCGGTGTGCGAGATGCGCTTCTTGTTTCGGGTGAAGGCTTTTTGAATATAGAGCTTCTCAAACTCGGCGAGCGCCTCATCAAGCATGATGTGGCCGTCGAGCATTTCTTCGATCACTGCTTCTAAACGGGGGCGTATCTGCATTGTTCAGACGTCAGTAGTTAGTTGTCAGTTGTTAGTCCTCGTCTGCTGACAGCCTCATAGGGATTCACCTACCAGTAACTCATAAGCTTCCAAGTAGCGTGCCGTAGTTGCTTTCGCTACGTCGGGCGGTAACTCCGGCGCCGGAGGTTGTTTATCCCACGCAAGTGTTTCCAGGTAATCACGCACGTATTGCTTATCAAATGACGCCTGGCCGCGCCCGACTGCGTAACTGTCCGCAGGCCAAAAGCGCGAAGAATCCGGGGTCAGGACTTCATCAATCAAAATGGCCCGGCCTTCCCGGTCGCGTCCAAACTCAAATTTCGTGTCAGCGATGATGATGCCGCGTTCGCGCGCATAATCGCTCGCTTCTTTGTAAATGCGCAGCGAAATGTCCCGCAGCTGCGCCGTCAATTCGTCGCCGACGATTTCCGCCATCCGCTTCTCGCTGATGTTTTCATCGTGGCCCGTTTCGGCTTTAGTGGCGGGCGTGAAAATTGGTTCAGCCAACTTCTCAGATTCGCGCAGGCCGACCGGCAATTGATGGCCGCAGACCTGTCCCGTGCGTAGATAATCCTTCCAGCCTGAGCCGGTAATGTAACCGCGCACCACGCACTCGACCGGGAAAACTTCGGTGCTGCGCACCAGCATCGATCGCCCACGCAGTTCCGCCGCGTGGTTTTGTACGACTGGCGGCATCTCTTCGATGCGCGTTGTCAGCAGATGATTAGGAACGATGTGCCCGAGTTTGTTGAACCAGAATTGCGAGATGGCGGTCAGGACTTCACCTTTACGTTCGATTGGTGTGGGCAGAATGCAATCAAATGCCGAAATGCGATCTGTGGCGGCAATCAGCAGGCGATCCTGATCGATCGCATAAACATCGCGGACTTTGCCGCGACGCACAAGATTCAATTCGGAGACGTTGGTTTCGGTTACAGTTGCAACGGAGGGCATTGGCTTCACCCACCCGCTACCGCAGGTGGTACTGACAATTTATTTGAAGCGCCATCTTGCTCATTCACTCTTGCGCTGTCAAGAAAACTAGCAAAATAAAACCGATCGATTTGATTACAAGATTCAAACCGATCGGATCGTAAATTGTTTTGCGCGAACAAACGCGAAATTCTTATGCCTTAGCTGTCTCAGACTTCACCAGCGCTTCGCGCAGCCGCCCGATCTGCGCCGCA
>DATENS010000288.1:0-8530 GCA_035274925.1 Pyrinomonadaceae bacterium
TTGAATTCGGGGCATCAGAAGCCAAATTCCATGAAGCTAATGCATTGTCAATGTCGCTCTCGTCAAGATCACTAAGACACACGCCCGACCTCATGTTATCGACCCGCCGCATCAAATCGATATTAACTTTATTCGGACGCAAGTTAATGACTTCCGGAATGCGAGCTGCAGCAGGGCCAGCAAAGTACTGACGCCCACAAGCCCCTGGCAATCCGGCCATGCTGATGCGGAACAATTCGAAAATCACTTCGACGGCGGGTATTTCACCAAAACTACTAATGTTCCCGTCAAAACAAGCGTCCACGTAAGCGCCGTTATTGAAGTAAATAATGCCGCGCTGACAAAAACGAGCGGCCTCTGAAATCGCCCCACCTTCAATTGCTTCAGCAATCAACTCTGGCTTACATCCCGACCAGTCAATCATCAAAGGGCCGGTCTTTAAGTTGTAATCAAAGTGCGTTGCGATTTCTTCCAAGCCGTGCGCTTCAAACAAAAAAGACATCGGCAACGCCGAGAATCGATCGTCCGACGATGATTCAACATCTCTACTTTCGTGAGTAACCTCACTGAAATGAGCAAGCGGCTCTTGAAACGCCTGCGTGGGAGGCAGGCGATTCACCAACTCGCTTGGAGAGATCAATGGCAGATCCTCGACTAAGAACCTGCCAATCAAGTGCGTGTCCGGGCCATAACTTCTCCATCGCCTTGCCTCTGTTTCACTAATACCCACAGTTCGATCCATGTCTCCGGCTGCTGCGGCGATCCTGGCACTGACGGCAGCCTCGACGGTTGATTCGCCCACACCGCCGACATGAACTCGATACAGATAAGCCAGCGCTGGAATTCCAGCATCATCCCCCAGCGCGGCGCAAACAAGTGCTGACAGCAACTCGAAGGTCACAGCCTCATCCCCAGTCTTAACATCGGACCGCATACGACGAAGCGCGTTCGCCAAACACTGCAAGGCCTCATTCAGTTTTCTCTCCGCTAAAGAAACTTCAGCCGACAATAACCATGTAGACGTTGTCACCTGGGAAAGATCCGATCGATCGACAACTTCGTTTACCACTCCAAATCCCTCACTCGTTTCGGTAATGTCGCATTCAATCCGGTTGACCTCCCAACGAGCACTTACCAGATCACCTCCATTCAACGCCAATCGCGTCCGAAACCTTCTCAAATCCCAATAAGACTTTCCTCTGAGTGTGTCCTTGCCAGCCAACAAGGTGCCTATGATCCGACGCGCTCGCCGCGTCTGACCAGCTCCTTCCAGAAACTTCGCCGCAAGTAACAAAAGACGTCGCTCATACTCGGGCCTTAACATCTGCCGATCCACCAACTCTTGAATCCGCTCGACACGAGCTTCTAAATTCGAGAAATCTCCGTGTCTGAGGTCGTTTTCGACCATCTTCGTTACCATTGCGGCCGAACTCAGAGCCTGGTTGATTAGCCAACGCGAACCTTGACGAGGTTGAAGACTATGCGAAATCGCTGCTGTCATTGAGTCTGATCTCATTCACCATGCCTCTTGTCTGCGTAAGTCTCCACGAAGCGGCGTTAGCTTTGGGACACGGGGTTTACAAAAACGTTTTAATCGAAGCTGCAGTTCTATGGAAGCATGTAGGACGGGTACCCTAATGTTGTCGTCACCTGCATTGTTTGCAGATCGATCACTGTAATCGGAGTATTGCCGGTGTTATCGCCTCCGCCAGGCATTCCATAACCTTCCCAGAACCAACTTATGTAGCCAGCGCAATTCCAGTCTAAGGATCCATCGGATCTGATCCCTGGCGACCAGACCGCCGAGGTGTACATATGCTTGAGAACGATATATCTCGCTGTGGGAAGATTGACCGTGAAGGTCATCGTATTATTATGCTGAGACGGATTTCTCCACGTTATGTCCCAACGCTGGCAAACGCCGCATTGCGTGTTTCCGGTGCAAGCATTGACGCCGTCCCCATACCAACCTCCCGCGGGATCACCGGCGGCGGAACCAGGCGAGTAATTGACATTTGGCCATCCGTTGTCAAAGTGAGGTGTCGGCCGCCAACCAGAGTTGTCGTATGGCTGACCATTCTGGTCGAAGGCAATCGTGCCGGGATAGTTCCAGACCCCCGCCTCTCGAATATCAGTTCTGAGACATGGAGGAAAAAAGCCGCCGCAGAGAACAAAACCGCCTGGAGTCGGATTGGGCTCGTAGGCAGTGAATGTTGGAGCATAGGCATGAATATCCTGGTTCAGTAGAGTTGCGAAGTTTGCGGCTATCGTAAACTGACCGCCTCCGTCATTGCTTACATTGATGGCAACATCGCCGGTGTAATTCGTACATTGAATGCCGAGTGGGTTTCCATTAGCGGTCAGCGTTGCGCAAGATATGCCGCCGTTTGCAGCTAGATTGAAGCCGGCGCTATTAGTGACGGTATTTCTTTGAACGGAGACGTTTGCCTGCCCGGTCACAGGTGGGGAGCCACACCCTCCTGTCGCTGTCAGAGTGTACGTATAGTTTCCGGTTGTGGCGGGCGCTATGATGTCCACAAATCCATTGACGGGTAATGCGCTTCCGACTCCGTTATCGATCGAGACGCCAGTAGCGTTCTGTGTTTGCCACTGCAACCTGAGAGTCGCTCCCGCATTTACCGGGTTCGGCGAAGCCGTGAATGACAATACTTGTGGATTGCCCGGTGCGTTGACGCCTACTGTAACGAGCCGTTCTACATCGCATGTTCCATTCGTACTTCTGGCAAGCAGACGGTAGACGGTGGTCGACGGAGGGTTGACGACTAAACTTCCATTTGGCGCCGAAGATAGTGTTGCCCCATTGGAAGTATCTATCAGCGCTACGCTGGCTGCGTTCAAAGTGCTCCACGTGATAGTTGAGGTGGAACATCCGGTTATGATGCTCGAAGGGTTAGCGGACAGTGAGTCGATGGCTGGACAATCGCCGACATTAACGGTCAATTGCGCTTGGCTCTGTTGAGCGTTGCATCCTCCACTGGTCGCCGTAATGGTGTAGATGGTCGTGTTCGCCGGTGTAACAATCAAGCTACTTCCTCCAGGGAAGTACGTGGATCCATTAGTCCCAGTAATTCGCACGCTAGCGGTGTTGGAGACACTCCACTGCAGAGTAGTGCTCTGGCCGGCGTTTATTGTGCCCGGAGACGCGGTGAATGAATTCACCGTGGAAACGTCGGCGATGTTCACAGTCACAGTTGCAGACTTCGGCGGGCATCCAGTTCTCGCCGCCGTTAACGTGTACGTTGTCGGTGATGAAGGCGAAACGACGAGCGAGCCAGAGCCTGTCAGGTAAGTGTTATTGATTCCGCCGCCAGTAATTGTAATGGTGTCAAAATCAATTACATTCCACTGGAGCGTTGCGTTACTTCCCGGAAGAACGCATGAGTCTGCAACGAATGAATTGATCGTCGGACACGGAGGTGGGACCGCCACGGGGTCAACTATGACGGTGGCAGTTTGCTGCGCCTGCTGTGTCGAGCAGCCTGTGCTTGCAGCTGTGAATGTATACGTGTAAGTGCCGAGCTGAGTCGGGGTGATGGAAAGTGATCCAGACGGCACGGGCGTTACGCTTGTTTGACCACTTAATCCCGAGCCAGCCGTGGGAGAGGGTGTGATGTTTGCACTCGTTGCGTCTGTCGTTGTCCACTGAAGCGAAGTGCTTTGCCCGAGCTCGATGCGCGCGGGATTGGCGCTGAAGCTGGCAGTTGGGACAGGCACGACGGAGACCGTGATGGCCCGTGTAATTGTTTCCAGTCCAGAACATCCCGCGCGGGTAGCACTGAGGGTATAAGTTGTTGTCTCTGTCGGATTGACTCGCAGCGTGCCGCCAGTGCTACTTACGGCAGTGCCGTTGATGTATGCGCTCTCGGCATTAGTGATTGCCCAGGACAGATCAACATTTGCGCCTGGCGTAACGCAGTATGTGCTGGCAGCAAACGAATCAATGGAGAAGGGTTGCTTAACTGTAATGGTTGTTTGAGACTGCGCGCTTCCGCTTGGCCCTGTTGCTGTCAGCGTGTATGTAGTATCTACCAGAGGGCTAACTGCGAGCGTTCCGGAAATAACTCCTGCAGGCGAGCCTGAAAATGACTGATTAAGCCCGCCGCCAGTGATCGTTACATTGCTGGCATATCTCACCGACCAGGAAAGCGTAGCGGTTTGACCTCTGTTGATGCAGGAGGGGTTAATACTAAAGCTTATGATCTCAGGAGGCGGAATGGTTACGTTAACAGTTCTTTCTCCGGAGATGGCTGCGCATCCTCCAGAGCCCGTAGCTTCCGCACGATAAGTTGTTGTTGCAGTCGGCGAGACGGTAAAGGTTATCGTCTGTGGCGCCGCGGTTTCATTAAGGCCCGAGCGACTGTCAACCGTGTTCCCGTTGGAATCTTTCAAGACAACAGTATTAGCCCACTGATAGGTGGCAGTTAGTGACGATGAACTGCCTATCAGGATTGAAGTGGGATTGGCTTCTAGGGAAACGCTTGTTTCACAGCCCACTTGTGACGGACTCAGCATGATCGTCCCTGACGGTCTAATACGGCCCTGGTCGCTGGCTACCGCATCGATCAAGAATTCAAGGACATATGCTGGCTCAGTAGAAGATGTGCCCACCATCTGTTGCCTCGTGTATTCTCGAAGCACTGCCACGCGCGCACGCGTTGGACCATACCCGCGGTTTATAGCGTAGTTTTCAGCTAGAGGTATTCCGCTTTGCTGTGCCCAGGTGTCGATATTTCCCAAGAGGCTTGTGCATTCGCTGATTGGATATGGCGTTCGGCCCCCGTCTGGGCTCATAACGGGCTTACTGGTACAGGACGGGGAGTAACAGGGCGGATCGAACGCGGTTAAGGCAGAGGCTCCGGCCATACCACGTGCTCGAATCAGATCAGCGTTGAAGGCTACCGGAACATCAGTGAGAAGTGACGCCTGGACCGTCGCTGCGCCAGATCGGGCATCCCAGTATGCGCTTTGTTGCGCATTCTGATCCTCTGTCTCCTTGGCACTCGCAACGCGCACCTTAGCGGCAGCGAGTGTGATGGCAAACAGAACCACCATAAACATGATGGCGACGATGAGCGCTGAACCGCGTTCACCTTTTCGCGATCTAACTAGTGTCTTCTGTTGGGGGACGTTGCTTTTCATGGGAATCTCCTGATGGGAATTCTTTTTATAGACTCAACCTACTAGTGAGCGGCCGTGAGTTGCCGGGCAGATGAAGAGGCGTCACTCCTGCTTCTGAACTACCAATCAGATCTTTCAAGTCGCTAATGTCTGCTGAACATTGCATAGCCGCATCAAATGAGATCCGGCCAGCGTTGTAGAGTCTGGCCAGCGACTGATTGAGCGTCTGCATTTGGTGTTCGTCTTGACCTGTGGTCATCAAACCGGGAAGTTGGTGAACTTTATCTTCGCGAATCAAATTTCTGACGGCAGGTGTGGGCAGTAGGATCTCAAGCGCCATCGCTCGCCCTGGACCTTCTGTGATGGGCAAGAGTTGTTGGCACAAGACACCCTCCAGCACCATGCTGAGCTGCGTGCGAATTTGTGCTTGCTGATTGGCCGGAAAGATGTCGATGACACGGGTGATGGTCGAAGCTGCGGTATTGGTGTGAAGTGTGGCAAAAGTTAAGTGCCCGGTTTCGGCGATCCGCAAAGCCGATTCAACAGTCTCCAAGTCACGGAGCTCACCGATTAAAACTACATCCGGGTCCTGTCTCAGAGCGGTCCTCAATGCATTAGCAAAGCCGTGAGTGTTAACGCGCACTTCGCGCTGATTGACAATGCAGTTTTTGTGGCTATGAAGGAATTCGATCGGGTCTTCGATGGTAATAATGTGGGCGCGCCGCTCACGATTGATCTTGTCGATCATCGCAGCGAGCGTCGTTGATTTACCTGATCCCGTAGGGCCTGTGACCAGCACGAGGCCGCGCGGTTTCCTGCACAGCTTTTCTACGACAGGCGGCAGTCCCAGTTCGTCAAAGGATTTGACTTCAAAGGGAATGGCGCGAAATACAGCGCCGATCCCGCCTCGTCCGTCGAAGACATTGAGGCGGAATCGTGAGACATTGACGATTCCAAATGAGAGGTCCAACTCCAAGTCGTCTTGAAATTTCTGCTTTTGCGCATCGGACAGCACGCTATAGACGAGACGCTGAGTATCGTCGCGACCAAGGGGCGGATACCCATCGAGTGGCCGTAACTCTCCGTCGATGCGCACCTGCGGCGGGGTGCCTGTCGTTAAGTGAAGATCCGAACCATTAAGTTCGATGAGCTTCTTCAGCAGCTCGTGAAGTTTTACGTCGGGTTCTTTATCGTATTGTTCCATGATTATTCCCAATGGGACTTTAAGTTAATTGGGGGTCGCTTTCGTTCGCGCACACGATGCGGATCATTTCCCAGTCAATCGCAGGGACTAGCGTGAAAGCGGCAACGACCCGCGGGTCGAACTGTGTTCCTGACGCAGCGGTGATTCTGCGAAGTGCCTCTTCGTAAGGTGCGCCGGAACGATAGACTCGGTCGGATGTGATGGCGTCAAAAGCGTCGATCACGGAGAAGACACGGGCTGGTAAAGAGATTTCTTCCCCAACGAGACGGCCTGGGTAGCCGGTTCCGTCCCACCTCTCGTGATGTTGGGCGACGACGAGCGCCGCACCTTCCGGGAGTCTTAACTTGCGCACCATCGCCGCGCCGCGCGCCGGGTGTTGGCGCATCTTCTGCCATTCTTCCGTGTCCAATTCTGCCGGCTTGTGCAGGATCGAGTCGGGAACTGCAATCTTCCCAATATCGTGGAGGCGGGCTCCGAGTTCGAGCGCAGCTACTTCTCGTCTTGATAGCCCCACCTGGCGCCCGAGCCTCTGACTAAAGCTGACAACTCGTTCGGCATGACCGCTGGTTTCATCGTCCCTCGCTCCGAGCGCGGCCATTAACGCGTCGGCAGTCGTAATCCAACTGGGATTTCGTTGCAGCAGATCGAGCGTATCGTCAGTTGAACGCTCTTCGCTGCAGGGCTGGTTAGAAGTCACTGCCGAAGATGGATCCTCGCCGAACTGGCAGACGGCGGTAGACCCGCAATCAGACATGAGAAAGCCCGTTTGTTCTCCGTCGACTTTTGAATCTTGTGCGTAAGTTGCTCGCATCGGTTGATCTCTCCTTGCGTCTTGTACTGAGGAATTGTTTTGCTATTGATAAAGATGGGTACGGCCCAATCAGTTTCGTTGCACAGCTTCGGTCCGTAGGACACTCAATGGTTCGCCATTCCCGGCAGGGAATACCGCGATGATTGCTCGGCGTAGACCTTTCGCTCCGTCAATCGTTTGCACTGTCCACGCGCGCGTGTAGATTGCTTGGCTCCCGGTAGGCAGAGTGACTCCCCACGCGATTGTGACTAGATCAGTGCCTGTGCCAGAGGGCTGTGGTACTGCGATAATCTGGTCGCAATACGCGGTCGAGCAGTTGAGGGACACCGTATTGTCTGAGTTCCTAATTGGGGTACCACTCTGGTCCACTGCGAATGCGCCACCGTCCGACAGTTCGGAGCGCCTCTTCGAGACCAAATTGTTGAGGCTTGCTTCGGCTTGTTTGCCGGCTTTTCGCTGCCGCTCACCCATTAAGAGAGTCTCGACATGGACCCGCATGAGTTGGCCGGCAACTAGCATCAGGATGGTGAAGACCAAGAGGCCAATCATGGATTCGACGAGCCCGATTCCGGCCTCACGTCTCCTATCGCTCGCTCTCTTTCTTGCGTTGCTACTTACCAGTGTTGTTGGTCTTGTCTTCTTCATTGCTGTCATAACCTCATATGAATGAGACTCATCGCTCGCCATCATCATTTGACATCACGCGTCATTTCTTGTTGGCTAACTCGCCCACAAGAGTGAAGAGCGGAAGATAGGCGGCCACTACGATCAGTCCTATCACTGCGCCTGCGATTACGAGGGTCATCGGCTCGACCAGCTTCGAAACTCTGGAGATCGATTCTTGGACGCGGCGGTCGAGCAATTTGGCATAGTTGCCGAGCTGCGTATCGATGCGCCCAGTCTTCTCACCCGTCGCGAGCGCAGGTTGAAACTCATCGCCGAATAGAAAAGCGTAAGGAGCGAAGGCGGTCTTAAGATCGAGGCCGCCTTTGCGAAAAGATTCCCGAATGGCTTCGAGCTTTTCGCGGTAGATGATATTGAGTGAAGCTGAAGCCGCTTCTTTTAGGAATTCATTTGGCGTAATAACGGAAGCCAGGATCGCGATTAGGTGAACCGTATAGGCCGCATGAAAGTCGCGCAGCAGTCTGCCTACTAACGGCCAGTGCAGACTCTTGCGCGCGATCATTTCGCTGGCCGTTGGCCCCTTGAGCCACTTGACGGCGTAAATCATGAGTCCGGTAAAGAGAACAACAGAGACGATACCGGGAAGACTCACGAGAAAGCGGCTGAATCCGAGGAGCATCCGCGTCAGGAGTGGTAGCTGTCCGCCTGTTGCTTCGAGCAGAGCACTGTACATCTCCTCCATCTTGGGCAGG
>DATENS010000289.1:0-4594 GCA_035274925.1 Pyrinomonadaceae bacterium
CGTGCGTGACTTTTCCGCAACACTAATTTTTTATGAAGCTCCACATCGGCTGGCCGCGAGTTTGAAAGATGCCCTGGCAGTGCTTGGGAACAGGCCGGCCGCCGTCGCGCGCGAGTTAACCAAATTGCATGAGGAGCTCGCCCGCGGGTCGCTGGCGGAATTGGCCGAGAAGTTTTCCGCGCGTGATCAGGTCAAAGGCGAGATCGTTTTGATCATCGGCGCCGAAACCATCCAATCTCCCGTAACAGAACCCGGCGCGATTACTGCGGAACAGTTGCCGGCACGTGTCAGGGAATTGGAAGGCGAAGGTCTCAGTGCGAAGCATGCTCTCAAGAAAGCCGCACGCGAGTTGGGATTAAAACGCGCCGAAGCTTACCGAATGATGGTGACTCAAAAAAAGCGGCGCAGTAAGTAGAATAGAATACTTAACGCGGCCGATATCAACAGCATGGAAACGATCGGCACGTAAACGCGGACGTTATCGCTCTCGTAGCGAATGTCGCCAGGTAAACGCCCAAACCACGAAAGCCAGCCGGTATAGATCAGAAATCCAGCGAGCACAATCACCAGCCCGCCCAGAACTACCAGAATTCCAACTTGCCGATTCATTGCTCGCCATCCCGAGACTAAAGTGTGTAATCAACCTGCCAGACGGCCGACCGGCCCATCGGGTTTGATGATGTCCTTCAATGCCGAGTAAGGAACCAGCACGTTTTGAGGGCCAGCCGCATAAGCCGCGACCTGATACGGATCGAAAGTGATCCATAAACCCTTGCGCGTGATCGCCCAGGCGCCGTAATTGTCGGCGCGCGGCTCAGTGCCTGACTTGACCGTCTCCTCGTCGAGCATCTCTTCCTTTCGAAGTTTCTCAGTCAATGCTTTGCTGCTGTAGGCCGAAAGCAAGTTCAGATAATTCGACTTGGGATTGAAAAGATCCGCCAGGGAAATCTTGCGGCCATTCTTGACGTCATAATTCAGCACCGCGGTGTAACTGCTGCCGTGTGCGGCGCCACGCGAGTATTGGCCTTCGTGGAATTCAACGCTGATCAGGTCTTCGGTCGCAAAGCGAATCTGGTAACTGATGTCCAGGGTTGAGGTCTGCGTCTCGTCCGGCAAGTCAGTTCCTTCCTCCGGCTCTGCGGTTTCCGAACTCTTGAAAGCGGCTACGTCTTTATTGATCATGGCGCGCGCTTCCTGGTTGAACTTATCAAAACGTGTGTCGCCCTGAATCTCGGGATACTCAGCGTCGACCGAGTAGCGCAGTTTCTTGTTTTCGTCGCGGATCACCTTGGGCACAACCTTCACGTTGTTTTGCAGCTCGATTGGCTGTTGAGAAACCTGAAAGTCTGTCTCTTTCGTGCCATCGGGTCGTGACCATTTGCCTTCGATGTCGGCCAGGCCCAGCGCATTAGAAGTCCATTTGCCTTTAAAGACGCCCGTCTCTTTTCCGGTCTCGTCTGATTCGCGCAAATCGACATTGCCATTGCTGACCGTTCCCTTGAGATCGATATTCTTGCCGACACGCGGATAGAAATAACTGCCGGCGATGCGTTCACCGTCGCGTACCAAATTCATTTCAATTTTCAAGCTGTAGTTGATCGCGCCGCGAAAATAGAACTTGTCTCCGGTGGGGGCAGCGCCGCCACCAACCGTTTCCTGCATGGTGCCGCTTGAATTGCCGTTTTGATTTTGATTGGTGGAGGTTTTGCGGCACGCGCCCAGCAGGACAACTGCCGTCAGAATCAGAAAAGTAAGACACAGTTTGGTTTTCATTTTTGGCTAACTCGCGGACTTACTCTTGAGCAATCCGCTGCGCTCTACTTCCTTTCGAATATCGTCGAACGTCATTTCGCATAACCTGCCGCCCGTGAATACCTCGTTTTTCGTGACATCAGCCAGGGCAAAAGGCGGCAGCGGAAACGCATCCATCTCGGCATCGTCGGCAAAACCTGTTTCCGCCAGCACCAGCCCAAGCAAGTCTCCGAGGAACACGTCGATACTAAAACGGCGGCCCTCGAATTCAAATGGGTACCGGTTCTTTCTGATTTCATTCGAAGAAAAAACTGCCAGGGTGTCGGCCTCGATCGCATTCAAATAAGTGTTGGTAATTATTGTTCGCGAAAAGTCTTTGCCGTCGGGCGCAAATTTCTGAGTGAACTTCACAACCCATTTATTGGTTTTGGGATCGCGCACCTTGCGGATGCGCAGGCGTGTGCCGGTAATGTAGTTGTCGGTGATTTGCAGGTGCGGATCGGCGCGATTAACCTCGCCGGGCAATTCGCGCAGCAGATATCGTTTTTCGCGCTCAATCCGCGCGTACTTGCTTTCCGGAACTACTGTGTTCTGGTCGGTTAGTTTTGCAATGCCCATGCTGAGGCCTTTCCAGAAAGCTCAGGGAATCTGGATGCTTTATCGTCTGAAGTAGTATAATCCACGCCGCCCCAGAAAAAAGGAGAGCCGCCACCCCCACGCCCCGGGCTGTTCTTCCAACCACACGGTCTCAGAAATAACCCTTGCCCTGGACCACGAATCGAATTTGTAGCGATTCTTTGTCCGAGCCAAGCCACAAGGTCTCTCAGTGAGCGGCTCACCGATCCAATTCGCGTGGGGGACAAAAGGGGACATAGATGTTGGGGAGATATTTCGGGGCGCAAAACTCAAGAAACAGAATTGCATTAAGTCTTGTCCTGGGCTTGTACTGTCTGGGTTCCGCGGCCGGCGCCACTTTGCCTTCAGGGTTTTCTGAAAACTTGATTGCCGGCGGCTTATCGCGGCCCACCGCCATGGACTTTGCTCCTGACGGCCGCCTGTTTGTCTGTCTGCAAGGCGGCCAGTTGCGCGTGATCAAGAACGACGTTCTGCTGACCTCGCCGTTTGTCACATTAACGGTCGACTCGTCCGGCGAGCGCGGGCTTCTCGGTGTCGCGTTCGATCCCAACTTTTCGTTAAATAATTTTGTCTACGTTTATTACACCGTGCCGGGCTCGCCCGCGCACAATCGTTTGAGCCGGTTTACAGCGAATGGCGACGTGGCGGTGGGCGGGAGCGAGGTCGTGCTGCTCGAGCTCAACAGTCTGAGTAGCGCTACCAATCACAACGGCGGCGCCATTCACTTTGGACCGGATGGAAAGCTGTACATCGCCGTCGGCGAGAATGCCAACGGCGCAAACTCCCAGACGCTGAGTAATCTGCTGGGGAAGGTCCTGCGCATTAATTCTGACGGCTCGATTCCTTCCGACAATCCGTTCTTCAACACCGCCACCGGGAACAACCGCGCCATCTGGACTTTGGGCTTGCGCAATCCATTCACCTTTGCCTTTCAGCCCGGTACGGGACGCATGTTCATCAATGACGTGGGACAGAACTCTTGGGAAGAGATCAACGACGGGATTGCCGGATCGAATTATGGCTGGCCGAGCACCGAAGGCGCGACCTCGAACCCGAATTTTCGCAGCCCGCTCTTCTCGTACGGTCATGGCACGAGCAGCACTACGGGCTGTGCGATCGTCGGTGGCGGCTTTTACAATCCGGCGACCCTCCAGTTTCCGTCGAGTTACATTGGAAAATATTTTTTCGCAGATCTCTGCAGTGGCTGGGTGCGGCTTTTTGATCCTGCCACCAACACAGCATCAGACTTTGCCAGCGGTATCTCTCAACCGGTTGATTTGAAAGTCGCTTCTGACGGCACGCTTTACTACGCCTCGATTGGATCAGCGTCCGTGTTTCGCGTCCGCTATACGGGCGTTGCGAGTATCACCGGGCACCCGGCGAATCAAACAGTGTTGCAAGGACAACCGGCGACCTTCACGGTGACTGCCACGGGCGGCGCGCCGCTGAGTTATCAATGGCAACGGAACCAGGCGGCCATCAACGGCGCGACTTCTTCGAGCTACACAATTCCGTCTGCGGCGATCTCAGACAGTGGCGCGAAGTTTCGTTGTGTGGTCACGAACGCCTCTGGTAGCGCTACCAGCAATGAAGCCACGTTGACCGTGCAAGCACTACCGCCGGTGCTTTTCACCGCCGAAGGGACAGACAACGCGATTGCGCTGCTGTCGATTGCTACTTTTCGCGATCCTTTTCCGCTAATCGATTCGAACAGCTTTGGCCCGGACAATCGCGCACGCGTGCTCTTCTTTGGCACTAATCTCGATTTGCTTCCCAACGAAAACAGTAGCGCCGTGACTGCCTTCGCTGAAGACGCGCAGCTCTTCGTCTATCCGATGACGGTGGAATTTGTGGGCAAGGTGCCGGGTTACGACTGGCTAACCGAGATCATGTTGAGACTACCCGATAGTTTGCCGTCAGGTCAGGATGTCTGGGTAACCGTGATCTTGCACGGACAAACCAGCAACCGGGTGCGGATCAGGATTCGATAAGCTGAAGGCGTTCTTCTTCCGGAGTGGCAAAGCTATTATCCACCATCCAGCCAACGCCGCCGTGACCCCGCACGGCACGAACGCGCGCGAGTTCTATCTGCTGACAGAGTGGGGCGGCCTCGGCAACATGGACGCGATTGTCGCCGGGACGAATGGAGCCAAGCTTCTGGTTGGGACAGGAATCTGGGTTCGTTAACCACGGGCAAATGGGCCGA
>DATENS010000290.1:0-2887 GCA_035274925.1 Pyrinomonadaceae bacterium
CCGAAGCCGACAAGTTCATTCACGATCGCCTCGCGGCCAATGCGGTAATCACTCCGTGTAAGCAGTGACCGCGCCTCGCGCTACATCTCCAGAAGAAAGTGAAACGGTTGTGCTGTCGGCCTCTGCCGAGGACGCCGGACAGCGCCTTGACGCTTTTCTCGCGTCACACGTCGAGGGGTGGAGCCGTTCCCGCCTGCACCGGCTGATCGAAGACGGCGACGTGCTCGTGAACGGAAAGGCCGCAAAACCTTCTTACAAGCTGCGCGCCGATGATGAGATCGAGGCGGACCTCACAACGCTGCCACTCGCGTCTTTCATTCCTGAAGAGATTTCTATCGACGTTGTTTACGAAGATGACGATCTTCTGGTTGTAAACAAACCGGCGGGAATGGTGGTGCATCCGGCCGCCGGCGTTGCTTCGGGCACGCTCGCGAATGCTCTCGCCTTTCATTTTCAGAAGTTGTCACAGACGGCGGGCGGTGCGCGGCCCGGAATCGTTCATCGTTTGGACAAAGACACCTCGGGCTTGATGGTGGTGGCCAAGACGGAAACGGCCCACGAGAACCTCGCCGATGAGTTTCGTGCCCGCGAGGTGTTCAAGTCTTACCTGGCCCTGGTCCACGGCAGCATGGAGAAAGAGGCCGACCAAATCGATCAGCCGATAGCGCGCGATCCGCGCCATCGCACGCGCATGGCAGTGGTGCGCACCGGCCGATCGGCGCTGACTCTCTACCGCGTCCGACAAAACCTCGAGCGATTCACGCTTCTGGATGTGGAGCTGAAAACTGGGCGCACACACCAGATTCGCGTTCATCTCGCCTGGTTAAAGCATCCGGTGGTTGGTGACGAGACTTACGGCGGCGGGCGCGACAACACGATTTTCAATGCAAAGGTTCGCGGCCAGGTTGCCCGGCTCGGCCGTCAATTCCTGCATGCCGAACGGCTCGGGTTCCGCCACCCGCGCACGGGCGAGCGTATGGATTTTCAGGCTGAGTTGCCGCCGGAGCTGAAAGATCTTCTGAAATCAATTTCGGACACAACGAGTTGAGGCCCGTCCTTTGCCTAAATCCATCGCTATGGGGAAGTTCGTCAGATTAGTTGTCTTCTTTGGGGTCTTTCTAACCGTCGCGTCCGGAGCGTCGGCGCAGGTTGTGTCGCGAACGGATCGGGTGAAACTGATGCGCGCCCGCAGGACTGCAGACAGCTTCGTCGAGCGTTTCAGACAAACATTCGATTTTGGAAAAGTCTGGAAAGAATTTCAGGTGTCGGATCCTTCCTGCAACTACATGCTGGATGGACTCTGGGACCGTGAAGATCAAGAGCGTGCCAAACTCACTAACACCTTGATCGAAGAACACTACATTGCACTCGCAAATTGTATTTATCTGGATCTCGCTTATCGGCTTAATACTATCCGCGCACAAGAAGACGACGACGATGCGGAAAAGCGCCTGCCAAAAGTAATTCAGCTTGCGGAAAAGAAAATGGAGCAAATTAACAGTAGAACACCGCAGAACTCGAGCGAAGCGAAGGTGATGATTTCGGAACTTCGTGAGTTGGCTAATGTCTGGCGCAAGCATATGCCGACAAATCGGATGAGGTCGCGTATGTGGCGGGCCAACATCAGGACGATCGTTAACCGAGAGGACGGCATCGCGCACCTTAGCGTTGGCGAGGGCGGTGAATGGAATCGCTGCATACCGCGCGGGACGAAATATTACATCGTGGACAGCGGGCTCTTTTACTTCTATTTCGTAGAGGAAGAGGGCCACATGAAAGTAGCAAGATTTGGACTAGGGAATTAGGCCAAAGAGACAGGCACTGAAGTGTTTGCTTTTCAACATTCAACGAGACGGATTCACGCAAAGTCGCAAAGACGCAAAGTCGCAAAAAGATCGGTCATTAACCCGCCGTTTGACAGACAGCCCGCGCTGCCGCAAGATCAGTTCATTCCCCTATAAAACTTAATTTGGATTTAGGGTCTCGGGTTTTGAGATCTCGAAAATCTCTCGACGGAGCTTAACCGGAGCGCGTGTTCTCTCTCTCTAACGCCGGAGTGGCTTAACGGCGAGTTGATCCACTTAACGAAGGAGCAAAAGTATGGCTAAGAATTTTGTAACAGGATTTTTCAAAACGCGCGCGGCTGCGGAAGCCGCTGTCGATGCCATTATCAAGCGGGGCTACACGCGCGATGACATCAGCGTACTGATGTCGGACTCGACCAAAAACAAGGAGTTCGCAGTGCAGACCCGTTCGCACGCGGCGGATGGTTTGGGAATCGGCGGCGCGATCGGCGGAACTGTGGGCGCGGTGCTCGCGGCCATCGTCGGAATCGGAACCGCGATTGCGATTCCGGGCATTGGCCTGGTAGTCGCGGGGCCGATCGCTGCGGCGCTGGCGGGCGCCGGCGCCGGTGGGGCCACCGGCGGCTTAATCGGACTGCTGGTCGGCACCGGCATTCCCGAGCATCGCGCGAAAGTGTACGAGACCGGAGTGCGCGGCGGGGGCATTCTGATTGGCATTGAAGCCAAAGACGATGAGGACGTTGACAAGCTCGAAACGCTGCTCGAAGACATCGGAGCTGAGAACGTACGCGCTGAGTAAACCGTCAACTCATAGAGGCTTTGCCGAAAAAGCCAGGGCCTCGAACAAACTCGTCGAGCTGCGAAGCAGCGGTCTTAGCTAAGCCCAGGCGAGGTTTTGCGAGCCTTGGGAAACCATGCCTGTTTTATCAGCGGAACCTGCGAAGCGGGCGACATCCAGTCTCGAGTTCAAAGTCCTGAGTTTCGAGTCAGACTCAACGCGGACTGCCCCTTTTGATTGATTGGTCGCCGCTCCGCGGCTCCTGCTAAATATTGTTTGCTGGTGACCCAAGGCTCGCAGAGCC